>DASYVW010000241.1:0-7164 GCA_035936675.1 Gemmatimonadales bacterium | reverse complement strand
GGCCGCATCCAGTGCCAGCGGGAGGGTGGCCCCGGTGGTGTTGCCGTAGCGGGCCAGCACCGACGCCACTCGCTCGTGCGGCACGCACAGTCGCTCGGCCACCGCATCCAGGATGCGCTGGTTGGCCTGGTGGGGAATGACGAGGGTCAGATCACTCGCGGTGAGCCCGTTGCGTCGCAGCAGGACGTTGACGCTCTCGACCATCTGCGTCACCGCGAACTTGAATACCACCTTCCCGTTCTGCTTGAGGAAATGCTGCCGGGCGGCGACGGTGGCCGCACTCGCCGGTAGCGAGCTTCCGCCGGCAGGCATTTGCAGGTCATTCCGGCCGCTGCCATCGACCCGATGATAGAAATCCAGCAAGCCATATTCGGGCTCGGCGGGCTCGAGCAGTGCGGCACCGGCGCCGTCTCCGAAGAGCACGGCGGTGGTGCGGTCGAACGGATCGATGATCGAGCTCATGAGGTCCGCCCCAACGACAATGACCCGCTCGTGGGCACCCGCGGCCACGAGCTGCGCACCCACGGTCATGGCGTAGAGGAAGCCTGAGCACGCGGCAGACAGGTCGAACCCCCATGCATGGCTGAGTCCCAGCTGATCCTGGATGAGGCAGGCCGTCGCGGGGAACATCATGTCGGGGGTGGCGGTGGCGACGATCAGTGCGTCCACCTCGTCGGGACCCAGACTTCTGCGGGTCATGAGCCGCCGTACTGCTTCCGCACCCATGGTCGAGGTGGTCTCCCCGGGCGCGCCCATCCGGCGCTCGCGAATGCCGGTTCGGGTCACGATCCAGTCGTCCGAGGTGTCCAACCGCTTGGCGAGCTCCGCATTGGTGACGATGCGCTCAGGGACGTAGCTCGCGACCGCTGAAATGGCTGCACGCCGCGGGGTGGAGAGCTCAGGCATGCCCGAATCTCGTCCTGACCGGGAACCCGACGCAAGCGTCGGCCAGGCATCCGGCTAATGCTTTTCTCTGGTTATATTTGGGCACCATGCCGCCCACAACCCGCCGCCAGACTGTGACCGCCACAATCGGGGGTGTCCCCGTAGGCTCCGGTCACCCGATCGTCGTCCAGTCGATGACCAACACCGATACGGCCGACGTGGCCGCCACTGTTCAGCAGGTGGCGGACCTGGCGAGCGCCGGCAGCGAGCTGGTGCGGGTCACGGTGAATAATGAAGAGTCCGCTGCGGCCGTACCCGCGATCGTCGACCGGCTGGAGGACATCGGCATTACCGTGCCGATCATCGGCGACTTCCACTACAACGGGCACTTGCTCCTCGCCAGGTATCCGGACTGCGCGCGGGCTCTGGCCAAGTACCGGATCAATCCGGGCAATGTGGGCGGGAAGCGCCGGGACGAGAACTTCCGCGCGATCATCGACATCGCGCTGGTAAACGACAAACCTGTCCGCATAGGCGTCAACTGGGGATCCCTCGATCAGAATCTGCTGACCGCGATGATGGATACCAACGCCTCCCTCGCCTCGCCGCGGGAGGCCCGGGCCGTGGTGATGGAAGCCATGGTCGAGAGTGCGCTCCAATCCGCCGCTCTGGCCGAGGTAACCGGTATGCCGCACAACCGCATTGTCCTCAGCGCCAAGGTATCGGGAGTCCAGGATCTAGTCGAGGTATATCGGCTGCTGAGTGCCCGGTGCGATTATCCCCTGCACCTGGGACTGACCGAGGCAGGGCTCGGCACCAAAGGCGTCGTTGCCAGCACCGCCGGGCTGAGCCTCCTTCTGCAGGAGGGCATCGGCGACACTATCCGGGTTTCTCTCACGCCGGTTCCCGGGGGAGACCGGAGCGAGGAAGTCCGGGTCGCCCAGCAGATCCTCCAGTCCCTCGGCCTCAGGAGCTTCACCCCTCAGGTCACCGCGTGTCCCGGTTGCGGCCGTACGACCAGCACCTTCTTTCAGCAGATGGCTCAGGACATTCAGGACTACCTGCGCGAGAGAATGCCGGCCTGGCGTGCCGAGCACCCCGGAGTGGAGGACCTGAAGGTGGCCGTCATGGGCTGCGTAGTGAACGGACCCGGCGAGTCGAAGCACGCGGACATCGGCATCTCTCTGCCCGGCACCTTCGAAGACCCCACGGCGCCTGTGTACGTTGACGGGCGACTCCTCGTCACCCTGCGGGGCGAGAATATCGTGGCCGAATTCCTGGGGATCCTGAACGAATACGTGGCGTCTCGCTACGGGGCCGGCGAGCCCGCCGAGCAGGCGGGACGTACGGGCAGCCTGATCTGATGAGCGCCCTCAGGGGCGTTGTGACTCTCTTCATGGTGTTGCTTGGCGCGCAACAGCTCGCCGGTCAGGATGCGGCGCCCGGCGTGGGGGACAGGGCCCCTCGCGTCGTCGTTCACGACTTGGACGGGAAGCCGGTCAATCTGGGCCAATATATCGGCGCCAAGCCGGTCTTTCTGGAGTTCTGGGCTACCTGGTGCGAATCCTGCCGGGAACTGCAGCCGCGGGTTCGCGCGGCCCAGGCGGCGTATGGGTCCAAGGTCGAATTCATCGGCATCAATGTCGCCGTGAACCAGTCTCCCGATGGCGTCCGAGAGTACCTGGAGGCGCACGAGCCGGGTTTCCGTACGCTCTACGACGACGAGGGAACCAGCACCCGAGCCTACCAGGTGCCGGCCACATCGTACGTCGTCATCGTAGACCGCTCAGGGAAGGTCGTATATACCGGGATCGGCGGTACCCAGAGCTTCGATCGGGTGCTACGCCAGGTCAGCGAATGATTCTCCACTACAGCCAGGATCGAGTCTCCATGCGTCTCTTTGCTCTGCTATCTCTCCTCGTGGCCCTCCGGGTCACGGTTGTGCCCGTTGCGTCGGCCCAGAACAAGAAGCCCGAGAGTTACACTGTTGTCCTGATGGGAGGACCCGAGGTAGGGCGACGCGCTCCGGACTTTTCGCTCCCCTGGGCCACCAAGGATGGGATCGGCCCGATCGAGGCACCGTATCAGCTGGCCAGCGATCGGGGCAAGGTCGTGGTCGTAGCGTTCTACCCTCGAGACTTCACCAACGGGTGCACCGCCGAAATGCGCACCTTTGCCGAGCAGTATGACAGCCTGATCGGACCCGACGTTGTGTTGGTAGGGATCAGTACCGATTCCATCGAGACGCACCAGCGGTTCGCCTCCAGCCTGAATCTGCCATTTCGGCTCCTGAGCGATCCGGATCAACGGGTATCGAAGCAGTACGCCAGCAAAGACAAGAGCGGCTATAACCGGCGCACGGTGTACGTGGTCGGTCCCGACGGAAGAGTGAAGTTCAGAAACATGAAGTTCAACCCGCTGGATCCGCGGGATTATGCGGAGCTCCGCCAAGCCATCAAAGCGCCTGGCGGCGAAAGCTGACGTACTAACCCCCTGAGCTGTTGAGGTCCTATCCTCACCCGTGTAGGCCTGGGCGTCGCCCTGGCCAGCTGTTGTGCCTCCTCGCTCGGCGCCCAGACTGGCGGCCAAGTCAAGGATGAGCGCGTCTGGAACCTTGAGGGACTCCGGGCGGGGTACTGCGTGCGCTTCCTCGTCGATCCGGAGACGGCGGCTCGCGACCTCAAGCAAGGATTCCTCCTCGTCCGCGCCGATCAGGATGAGACCCTGCATTCTGCGCTTCGCCAGGTGATTCAATCGCAGCCGGAGTTCGCTCCCTGGGCTCCCTCGAGTCTCTGCTTCTACTACACCGACGCGGTCCAGGTCGGGGGCCGCCGCATTGCGGAGAGAAATCCCCGAATTGCACAAATGGTCGGGATCTGGAGCCTGGCGACGGTGGAGCAGGGGAGCGGTGCCCGGCGCGACCTCGTGCTCGACATGTACGCGAGCCGCGAGCGGCTCAGAACCGCCGCAGCGGCTAACCTGGTACAGCTGCACGAAGCGGAAGCGGGCTTCCGGGCCGGCACCGACACCAGCGGGACCGAGTACCGCCAGACGATTGGCAAGACTGACCTGGTCTGGAGCGGCCGGACCACCGGGGACAGCACCCGGGTCGAACGTCCTATCGTCGAAACCTGGCGCGTTCCCGGAGTCCGGGGCGTCACCTGGTCTGCTCAGCTCTCCCTCTCTCCCGCGTGGGCTCGAGCCCTGGTTGGCTCGCTGAGGGTCGAAGGGAAGGGGGACCTCGCCAAGGCCCTCAAGGCTTCTCCGATCCGCTTTGTGGGCCCGTTTTATCGTGGTGGTGGGGGAGAGCTCCGCTTTACCCGCTGACCTTTCCCGCCAGCTAGCCGACACCTTCCGCGCGTTTCGCCGGTCAGCCCGCCTTAATCTCCGGCCTCTTTCAGGCCGGCCCCTGCCGCCTCACTTCTGGCGGCTTTTTCTCCCGTTTGCTTGCCTCTTTCCCCTCTGAGATCGCTCTTTTGGCGGACTTGGCGCCCAAACCCCCTATGCAGCCGCAAGTCCATGTGAATGATGTTCATAAGTAGATTGTCTGCATAATTAATGAGCCTGAGGCGACACTGTCATCATTAACAGGTGGTGCTGGAGGTGGTACACGTAAGTTACGTTGCTGCAGCGCCATAAAGCACACAGATGATGTAGTGCCAGAGGTAAAGGTGAAGGACTTTCTCCAGTTTTACACGCAAATCAGATATTCACTTCCTGGGTTTTTCCACATGTGGAAAGCCTGATTTCGCATCGAAAGACCACAGCCACCGCCCCGGCGGTGAGACAGTATCTTCTGCCCTCATGAGTCTCTCGCCGGTTGACCAGAGTGGGGTTCTCCGCGCCCGGCGGGTCATGACGATGACGCCGGGGCCAGAGGCTGAGGCGGTCTGGTGGCGGGCCGGCCGGATTCAGCTCGTGGGAAGTGCGTCGGAGGTCGAGCGAGCTGCTCCCCGCGGGGTTCCGAGGTACGAGCTTCCCGATGCTCTCGTGACTCCCGGTTTCGTGGACGGTCACACCCACCTTGCCATGTGGGCCCTGAACCGCGGCCGGGTCGAGTTAGCTGGACTGCGGACCAAAGCAGAGGTCATTGCCCGAGTCGCGGCGGCACATCCGAGGCGCGACTGGGTCATCGGTCATGGGTGGGACGCGAACGGATGGTCTTCCCCACCGCACCGCTTGGCTCTCGATGCAGTGCAACCAGGCCCGGTCTATCTCGATTCACTGGATGTGCACGCGGCCTGGTTGAACTCCGCGGCCCTGGTGGCCGCGAGGATTACGCGCGATGTCCCGGATCCCTTCGGCGGCCGGATCGTGCGAGATAACGACGGAGAGCCCACTGGTCTCTTGCTCGAGCGTGCTGTCGAGGTGGTGCATCCGTACCTACCGCCTGCGGGTGAACAGGCTCTCGATGACGCATTGCTGGAGGCGCAGGCAGAGGCCCACCGTCTGGGGATTACCGGGATTCATGACGTCGAGGGAATGGATACACTGGACGCCTTCCAACGCCTCGAAGCGGCTGGAAGGCTTCAGATGCGGGTGCTGTTCCATCCGCCCGTCGCGGCCTTGCCCCGGCTCATTGCCGAAGGCATCCGGAGTGGCCAGGGCTCTTCCGGCTGGGTGACGATCGGTGGGGTAAAGATGTTTCTCGACGGGAGCCTGGGTAGCCGAACGGCGTGGATGCTCCAGCCCTATGAGGGAACGCGGGACCGCGGCATGCCGATCACTGGTGAAGAGGACGCCCGTGCGGCCGTGACTGCTGCTGCGGCAGCTGGGATCGCGACGACTGTCCACGCCATCGGCGACGCCGCCGTCCGACGAGCCCTGGATCTGACGAGCGATCTTCCACGGCTCGCCATTCCCCACCGCATCGAGCACTTCCAGTGTGTCCACCCGTCCGACCTGGAGCGCGCCGCCTCCCGCGGCATCGTCGTGTCGATGCAACCGGCCCATTTGCTCACCGATATCCCACTGGTCGATCGGCACTGGGGCGAGCGCGGCCGTGGTGCGTACGCGTTCCGCTCGCTGCTTCGGGGCGGGGCCCAGCTCGTGTTCGGGAGCGATGTGCCAGTGGCCTCGCTGGATCCGCGCGAGGGCATCTACGCCGCGCTGGAGCGGAGGGGATTCGATGGTGCCCCTGCGAGCGGCTGGCATCCGGACGAGAAGCTCGAGTTCTCCGATGCGATCGGCGCGTATACCGTGGCTCCCGCGCGAGCGGCTGGTGTGGGACAGCGGCGGGGGAAGCTTGCCCCCGGCTACGACGCCGACCTGGTGGCCTGGGCAGTCGATCCGGCCGCGGAGCAGGGAGACGGCGAAGCATTCCGCCGGGGGCAAGCGCTGCTGACAGTCGTTGGAGGCGCTGCCGTGATGCAGGCATGACCCGGCTCAATTAGACTCCCCCCATGCTGCGCAGCCCCATTCGACGAACCAAAATCGTGGCCACGCTCGGTCCGGCGTGGGAGCAGCGGGCACAGATGACCGCCCTGCTCGACGCCGGCGTCGAGGTCGTCAGGATTAATGCGTCACACGGGACTCCGGAAATCCGGGCGAGATGGATCCATCAGCTCCGGAGCGTCCTGGAGGGGCGGCGCCAGTCCGCCGCCGTTCTACTCGATCTGCAGGGGCCTCGAATTCGGATCGGCGCGCTGACCACACCCCTGAAGCTGGCGCCCGGGCAGCGGGTCGTGTTTGCACCCGAGGACGTGGCCAAGCCGGAGGAGATCCCTACTACCTACGAGGATCTCGCGCGAGACGTTCGGATCGGCTCCAGGATCCTGCTCGACGATGGCCTGCTCGCACTCGAGGTTCGCGGCGTGAAGGAGGCGCGGGTCGAGGCGGTGGTCCACTATGGTGGCGAGCTCAAGGCTCACAAAGGGATGAACCTGCCGGGGATCGAGGTGAGCGCGCCGGCGCTGACCGAGAAGGACATCGAGGACGTCAGCCAGGCTGCCGCGCTGGGCGTGGATTACATCGCCCTCTCGTTCGTACGCCGGCCGGAGGATATGGAGCAGCTTCGCGATCTGGTGCCCCGGGGTGTGAAGCTGGTGGCCAAGATCGAGAAGGACACGGCCCTCAAGAACCTCTGCGGGATTCTCGACGCGTCCGACGCGATCATGGTCGCTCGTGGCGACCTGGGTGTGGAGCTGCCGTTCGAGGAAGTGCCGTTGATCCAGAAGCAGATCATCCGCGAGTCGAGTCTGCATGGAAAGCCGGTGATCACGGCCACGCAGATGCTCGAGTCCATGGTCCACGCGCCCCGTCCTACCCGCGCGGAGGCGT
>DASYVW010000240.1:0-5262 GCA_035936675.1 Gemmatimonadales bacterium | reverse complement strand
TCCCGCCAACTTCCGGAATTACCGGGTCTTCAGCACGACCTACGATCTCGATAACGCCGTGTGCGGTGCGTGGCGGCTCGAGGGGACAACGGTCGCGCCGGAGTTCATCGTGGGCGCGCTGGACAACGGCGTTCCACGCTGCTTCGCGGTGAGCGCGGTCAGCGTGACCGGAGCGGAGAGCGCCCAATCGCCGGTGCGCACCGATACTCCCCGTCCCGATGCCCGCAATGTGGTAGTGTATGCGGTCCAGGTCCGGTCGGACAGCAGCGGCTTTCGCTTCTGGGATGATGACGGCGATGGACAGGTCCAGGATGGCGAGCTGGGGCGGATCCGCCCCGGAGCCGCCACCGATATCGACTTCTTTGTGGACCGGGATGGGACCGGCGCGCTCTTCTTCAATCCCGTCCGGGCCGGCACCGGCGTCGAGCTCTACGGCAACGTGCCCGTCGAAGATCTTACCAGCGTGGACGTTGCCCCGTGCATCGCGGGAGCCACCCCGGGGCAGTGCGCCGCGTACACAACCTCACCAATCGAGGCGTCGCCCGGGTTCGGCTATGTGTTCGAGACCGACGGTGGCGACGGTTTCATTCGGTATGGCGCGGTGCGGGTCACCCATGTGGGACAGAGCTTCCTGATCCTCGACTGGGCCTTCCAAACCGATCGTGGGAACCCCGAGCTGCTGGTGCAGAGGCGCTGACAGGGGTTGAATCGGCGGCGGCACTGCACCAACTTCGGGCGATGCCCCAGCCATCGTGCGTTCTCGACGGACAATCGCTCGCAATCGGAGATGTGGTTCGGGTGGCGCGTGATCCAGCCACCCGTATTGAGGTTCAACCCGGGGCACGGCGCGCACTCCTCGAGAGCCGGGCACTGGTAGACCGGGCCATCCGATCGGGTCACACGATCTACGGGATCAACACCGGCTTCGGCAAGCTGGCCAATGTGCGTATCCCGCCCGACCAGCTGGATCAACTCCAGGCCAATCTGATTCGCAGTCACGCCGCGGGCGTGGGGACTCCACTCCCGCCGGCAGTCGTCCGCGCCGTCATGCTGCTCCGGGCGAACGTCCTTCTACGTCCCACCAGCGGCGTCCGTCCCGAGCTGGTGGACGCGCTGGTTGCCCTGCTCAATGGCGGTGTCATACCGCTGGTGCCGGAGCAGGGGAGCGTCGGGGCCAGTGGAGACCTGGCGCCCCTGAGCCATATCGGGCTGGCGCTCATGGGTGAGGGGCAGGTCCTCTCCCGTGATGGCACCTCCGTCTCCGCGGCGGGGGCACTCACGGCGGCGAAGCTCGATCCCTATCGGTTCGCCCCGAAGGAAGGCCTCGCCTTCATCAACGGCACTCAGGCCCAGACCGCACTGCTGGCCCTCATGGTACACGACGCGAATGTTCTGTGGCGGACCGCGGTGGGCGCCGCGGCGATGAGCCTGGAGGCATTGCGGGGGACTCCGGCGCCGCTCGATCCGAGAATTCATCTGGCCCGGCCCCATCCTGGGCAGATCCGGGCCGCGGCACTCATGCGCGCTCTGCTGGAGGACAGCGAAATCCGGGAGTCGCACCGCGAAAACGATCCCCGGGTGCAAGACGCTTACAGTCTCCGTTGTGCGCCTCAGGTTCTCGGCGCCGTGGCCGACGCTATCCGCTTTGCCCAGGACACGGTGATGGTTGAGCTCAACGCCTCGACCGACAACCCGCTCGTCTTCGAGAATGGCGACGTGATCTCGGGGGGAAATTTTCACGGCCAGCCGGTGGCACAAGCGCTCGACGTGCTGGCGATGACCCTGACGACACTGCAGGCGATTGCCGAGCGGAGGGTGGAACGGCTGGTCAATCCCGATTTATCGCAGGGTCTGCCGGCCTTCCTGACCAGTGATCCAGGGCTGTGTTCCGGCCTGATGATGGTGCAGATCACGGCGGCGTCGTTGGTGGCGGAGTCTCGAGCCTTGGCCATGCCGGCGAGTATCGGGTCCATCCCCACGGACGCGAACCAGGAGGATTTTGTCCCCATGGGTATGGCGGCAGCCTACAAGGCCGGCCGGATCCTGGTCAATGCGCAGCGAGTGGTCGGGGCCGAGCTGCTCTGTGCTGCCCAGGGATTGGAGTTTCTGAAGCCACTGACTCCTGGCCGGGGCGTCGCCGCGCTCTACAGCAGGCTGCGGGGCCTGAGTCCCCCAGTGCTGCCGCTCACGGCTGATCGCCCGCCGGCGCCGGACCTAGAGCGCGTGGCCAGGGCGGTAGCGCAGGGCGAGCTCGACCCGGAACGCCTCGAAACCGGCCTGCTCGCGGGTGGGTAAGGCGGTACTGCCCAAAACGTTGACTCCTCTGTGGCTGCTGCTTGCCCGGGTTTCGGCGGCCCGGTATCTTTCGATACCCCCGACTCTTATCTCCAGTCATCCTTCTCAGCCCCGGCCGCATGAATCTTGAAAAGCTGAAAGACACGGCGCGGAAGCTGGAGCAAAAGGAGGACTGGCGAAAGGCCATAGAAGTTTACCTGAAGGCCATCCAGCAGGCTGAATCGGGGGCGGAGACCAGCCCCGACCTCTCCCTGTATAATCGGGTGGGCGATCTCTACCTCAAGATCAATGACACGGCCGAAGCGGTTCGTTCGTACGAACGGGCCGTCGACCTGTACGCCGACCAGGGCTTCTTCAACAACGCCATCGCGCTCTGCGGCAAGATCCTTCGGGTGAACCCCGGCAGGACGCAAACCTACCTCAAGCTGTGCCAGCTTCACGCCCGCAAGAACGTCGTCAGCGAAGCCAAGCGCAATCTGATCGAGTTTCTGGAGCGGATGAACGCTTTGGGCCAACTGGATCAGGCATTTCAGGCGGTCAAACTCTTTACCGATCAGTTCTCCGGCAGCCAGGAGATCCGCAGCATGCTGGTCGAGCTGCTCCGGGCCACATCGCGGGGCGACGAGGCGCGCGAACAGCTGGAGAAGATGGCGCAGGACCTGGAGGACTCGGGTGACAAAACCGCAGCACGGAAGGCGCGGGAGCGGTTGCATGGCCTCGAGTCCGAGCACCACCCAGCAGCCGCGGCTCCGCCTCCGCAGTCCAAGCGCGGCGACCTGATTTTCCTCGACACCGGCGTGGAACTATCCACCAGCCCGCCGCGCGGGGCGGCGCCGGCACCCCCACCGCGACCGGCCAAGGAGCCCTTGCGGCCCGTACGGGAGCCTCCACCGCCGGAGCCGGAGCCGGAGCCGGTTGCCCTCGACGAACCGCTCATCAGCGAGCCTCCCAGGCCCGAGTCCTCCCCATTGGAGGACCTGATCGTCGACCCGATGATGTCGGGACAGGTGACCGGCATGGGCGCAGACTCGCTGCTCGGCCTCGAGCCCACGCTGGATGCTGGAGACGATTCCATCGAGCCCTTGCCTGACCTCACCGCCCCGCTCGATATCCAGCGCCAAGAGCCGGACGATCTGGATTTCGAGCCGATGACCCTGGAAGGAATGGAGGGCACGTTCGTGCCCGGGTTGATCCAGGACCAACCGAGCGCGCTGGACTTCTCGGACGACATGATGATGTCGCTTCCCGAGGTCGATACAGCTCCCGAGATGGACGCGGAGCTGGAGGACACGGTCGAGGTCACCTCGGTCGAGCTCACCTCCGACCATGGGGCAGATGCGCTCCTCGGGGGTGCCCCCGCATCGGACCGAGCGGAAGCGGCGGTCACGGACGACCTGGCCGACCTGGAAAATCGGGTACTCGACGATCCGGAAAATCCGGATCTGCATCTCGTGCTGGCCGACAAACTGATGTCGATGAAGGCGACCGAGCGAGTCGCGGAGGAGCTCGAGTTGGCTTTGGCCGGCTACGAGGACCGGCAGGACTGGTCACGGGCGGCTCAAATGTCCGATCGTCTGGTCGAGCTGTCGCCCGACAGCATCGCACACCACCAGAAGCGGGTGGAGTTGGCATACCGGATGGGCGATCGGGCTCCTCTGCTGGAGGCGTACCTTGGTCTGGGAGATGCCCTCGCCAAATCCGGCGCACTGGACAAGGCGGCGGCGGTGTACGGCCGTGTCATCGAACATGACCCGGGCAACGGGCGGGCGGCGGAAGCGTTGCGCCGGCTCGCGCCGGCACCGGCTCAGCCGCCCGCTCCGGTAGCGACCCCAACCCCAAAGCCGGCGCCCTCTGCCGCTTCCGCTGCCCAACCGCCCGCTGCTGCGGTACCAAAGAGCCCGCCGCTGCCGCCCAAGAGTGCTCCGCTGCCGCCCAAGAGTGCTCCGCTGCCGCCCAAGGCCACCCCGACCCCGGCTCCTTCACCTCCGCCGAAGCGGGCGCGGACACCCGTGGTCTCGAACGACGATTTCATCGATCTGGGATCGATGGTGCGGGAGGAGGAGAGCCGTCCACGAGATACCCGGATGCGGGTCAACCGGCGCGAGCCGAAGGACCAGGACGAACAGCGTGAGTTTCATGAGATCCTGGAGCAATTCAAGCGAGGGATCGACCAGAATCTCGACTCTGACGACTACCAGTCTCACTATGATCTGGGAGTTGCGTTCAAGGAGATGGGTCTGCTCGACGAGGCCATCTCGGAGTTCCAGAAAGCACTGCGGGCGCCCGAGGGCAGGCTCCGCACCTCGGAGGCCCTGGGAATAGCCTTCTTCGAGAAGGGGCAATTCCCGGCGTGTGAGTCTGTGCTGCGAAAGGCGGTCGAGAGCCTGGACGAAGGTGACGAGGCGAAGATCGGGTTGTTGTATTGGCTGGGCCGGGCCTCCGAGGCGCTGGGCAAGGAGGCTGATGCCATCGCGAGCTATGAGCGGGCCATGGTGGTGGACATCCGCTTCCTGGATCTGAGTCAGCGGATGCAGCGCCTGGGTGCGGGACGGCGCCGGTGACCCCACAAACCGCGCCGGTGACACTGGCCGACCTGCAGCATCCTCTCCGCCCCCGTCTGGATCAGGTCCAGCAGGAGCTCCGACGCATCGTCGAGGCGGATTTCGGACTGATCTCCGAAGTGAATGCCCACCTGTTTCAGATGCACGGGAAGCTGTTCAGGCCCACGCTCCTGCTATTGGCCGAAGAAGCGATCGGCGGCAGGGAGCCCCGGGCCACGCTTCTCGCGGCGGTGACCGAGCTGATCCACCTGGCCACCCTGGTGCACGACGATTCGGTGGACCACTCGGTCCTGCGCCGGGGGATGCCGACAATCAACTCGCTGTTCAGCCACCAGGTGTCGGTCATCATGGGCGACTACCTGTACTCGCGGGCGGTCATCGAGCTGGTGCGGCTCGACGACCTGGA
>DASYVW010000239.1:0-1955 GCA_035936675.1 Gemmatimonadales bacterium | reverse complement strand
GTTCTTGATCCCGACGATACGCCTGGTCCCCTCGACCTCGATGATCCGGTCTACCAGCAGGAACGGGTAACGATGGGGGATGACGTCCAGGATCCGGCCGATGTCCATCACGGCGCCTCCGTGGCGGTGTCCGGTACGGGTAAGCCAACGGGCCAACGCAATATTACCCTGGTGGCTCGGCTTGGTGGCGACGATGTGGGCCTGGACACGCCCGCCGATCAAGGCCAAGTCTCCCAGGATGTCCCCTGCCTTGTGGCGCACGAACTCGTCGGGCCAACGAAGCGTCCCACCGACGAGCCCATCCTCAGAGAGGATAAGGGTGGATTCCAGTGCGGCGCCCAGTGCAAGGCCGCGGGCCCGGAGGGCGTCGGCCTCGCGCAGGAACCCGAAGGTGCGCGCCGCGGCCAGCTCACGGGCGAATCCTTCCGGTGTGATGTCGTAGGAGCCGGTCTGTCTCCCGATGAGAGGATGATCCCACTCGATCGTCGTCGTCAGCCGGAGTGATTTGGCCGGGGCGACGACGTAGGAGGAGTCACCCTCCGTCAATTCTGACGCGGCCGTCACCCGGTAGATCACCGGCTCACCCGCCTGCTCCTTGATGCCTGCCTGCTCGAGCGCCGCCAGATAGGGGGCGAAGGACCCGTCCCCGATCGGTGGCTCGGGGCCGTCGAGATCGATGGTGAGATCGTCGATCTGAAGAGCGGCCGCCACGGCGAGCACGTGTTCGACCGTCTGCACCCCGGTATCCCCGTGTCCCAGCGCTGTCCGACGCTCAGTCGACTGCACCTCGCCCAGCCGGGCCGGAATGACCGGAGTACCAGGCAGGTCGGTCCTTCGGAACACAATCCCCTGGCCGGCCGGAGCGGCCTGGCACACTGCCGATACGAAGGTGCCGCTATGCAGCCCGATTCCGCTTACACAGGCGCTCTGGGCCAGGGTCCGCCTAGCCATGGCGGACCTGGTCCGGCACCAGCCGCTCCAGCTCGTCTACGATGGGTGTCAGCCGGTACATGGCGGCCTGGGCCCGGAGAAATTGGCGGTGAGGCCGCGCGGGATTGCCGCTGAAGACGGCGCCGGGCGGCACGTCGCCGAAAATGGCACTCTTGGCCCCGATGCGCGCACGATCGCCGATGACCAGATGGTCGGTGACCCCCACATGCCCGGCGAGGATCACATCGTTGCCGATCCGAGTGCTTCCGGCGATACCGACGCCCGCCATGATCAGGCAGCGCTCCCCGATATGCACGTTGTGCCCCACATGCACCAGGTTGTCGAGCTTGGTCCCCCGGCCCACCACCGTATCGTCGATGCTGCCGCGGTCGATGCAGGTATGCGAGCCCACCTCGACCTCATCCCCGACGATACAGGCACCAACATGAGGAATCCGGTGATGTCCGGTCCGGTCCGACAGATAACCGAAGCCCTCGCCGCCGATGACGGCGCCTGCCTTCAACACCACCTTGCTGCCGATCCGGCTGCCCCGGTAACACACCGCCCCCGGGCCCATGATCGTGTCGGCACCGACCGTGACCCCATCGTCGAGCGTGACGTGCTGCGCCAGCCGGCAACGCGGACCGACCCGTACATTCCGGCCCAGGACCACAAACGGTCCGATCGAGACGTCGGCTCCCATCTCGGTACCAGCCCCGATGCGAGCAGTCGGATCGATGCCAGCCGCCGGAGGTTCATCGGGAAACAGGGCCCGAACGACCCGAACGAGCGCCCCGTACGGATCGGCAACCACGATTCGCGCCCGCGCGCCCGAGTCGCCGGTCGAGAGCTCCTCCGGCACCAGTACCGCACCTGCCATGGAGGTACTGAGGTCCGCCGCATAGCGCGCCGACACCGCAAAGGAAAGCGCGTCAGGACCGGCCTTGTTCAACGGACCCACGGTGCGGATGCGCACCGCTCCATCGCCAAGCAGGCGGCCACCGACGAGGTCGGCGACCGCCTGC
>DASYVW010000238.1:0-1893 GCA_035936675.1 Gemmatimonadales bacterium | reverse complement strand
CGTCTCCGGGATCAGCACCTGCTGACGGGCGAAGGCCAGCAGCTGGCGGGTGAGGCTCGCCATTCGCTCGGTGGTCTTCTGCAGCTCGAGCAGATCGGCACGGGCGGACGGACTGAGTCCGGGGTCGCGGGCAATGAAGTGGGCGAACCCGCTCACCGCATACAGCTGGTTATTGAAGTCGTGAGCCAATCCCCCGGCGAGGGCGCCAATCGCTTCCATTTTTGCTGCCTGCCGCAGCGCCTCCTCGGACCGCTTGCTCAGGGTGATGTCGCGCTGAATGGACGAGGCTCCGATGATGCTGCCGCTGGCGTCGCGAACGGGAGAGATGGTGAGCGCCACGTCGATCCAACTGCCGTCGCGCCTGACTCGGACGGTCTCGTAGTGGTCCACGCGCTCGCCCCGCGCCACCCGCTCCAGGATTGTCTGTTCTTCGAACTGGAGTTCTTGGGGGACCACCGCATAGATCGAGCGGCCGATCATCTCCCCGGCGGTGAAGCCATACATCCGCTCGGCGGCAGCGTTCCAGTCCAGCACGACGCCGGCCAGGGTCTTACTCACGATAGCGTCATCGGAGGATTCCACGATGGCGGCGAGGCGGGAGGAGATCTCCACTGCCCGCCGGCGCTCGGTGATGTCCCGCTTGACCGCGGACGCGCCGACGATAACGCCGGCCGGGTCGCGGATCGGTGAGACCGTGAGATCGACTGGGAAGAGAGTCCCGTCCTTCTTGACCCGCACGGTCTCGAAGTGAGTCACTGACTCGCCCTGGGAGATGCGCTCGAGAACCATCCGCTCGTCGTCGTGCAGCTCCGGGGGGACCAGTTTATAGATGGATGATCCCACCATCTCCGTGGCCGAGTAGCCGAAGATCCGCTCGGCGGCGGGGTTCCAGGTCAGTACCATCCCCTCCAGCGTCTTGCTCACAATGGCGTCGTCGGACGACTGGACGATGGCCGCGAGCCGGGCCGCATCCAGACTGGCGTCCATTTGTTCCGGTGACTTGCGCCCGAAGAGAGGCAGACCTGGTCTCCAAAAAGCCGTACTAGGCGCGTGAGAGGGTCCGGTGACACGTGGAGAACGTAGCATGGTAAGGTTCGGACCGTCCCGGAGGCCGTGACCTCGGTCACGAGTCTTTACTCGGTGTCCAGCTCTCTCAGCCGCCGCTCGATGAACCGCCGTTGCGGTTCCTGCTCGGTGAGCCCGAGGGCCCGCTCATAAGAGTAAGCCGCGTCGACGGTTCGGCCCAACCTCCTGAGCAGCTCCGCCCGGGCCGAGTGGGCCAGGTGATAGTCCGCCAGCTCGCCGCGGCCGAGAAGGTCGTCGATCAGCCGGAGCCCGGCCTCGGGACCGTCCCGCATCGCGACCGCGGCCGCCCGATTGAGCTCGATGACCGGCGATGGATCCGCGCGGAGCAGCACATCGTAAAGGCCTACGATCTCGGCCCAGTCGGTCTCCGCCGCCGTCGGCGCCTCGACGTGCAGTGCGGCAATGGCGGCCTGGAGCGTGTAGGGCCCGAACCGGCGCGAGCGCATGGCCCGCTCGACGAGCGCAGCTCCCTCCGCTATCTGCTCCCGATTCCACCGCGACCGATCCTGCTCGTCCAGCAGCACCAGCTCCCCATCCGCCGTCGCCCGCGCCTGCCGCCGCGACTCGTGCAGCAGCATCAACGCCAGCAGCCCCATCGCCTCGGGCTCCGGCAGCAGCTCCACCAGCAGCCGCCCCAGCCGGATCGACTCGGCCGACAGGTCGTGCCGGGTGAGGGTGGCGCCCGATGAGGCGGAGTAGCCCTCGTTGAAGACCAGATAGATGACGTGGAGCACCGTCGCGAGCCGCTCGGGGAGGTCGGCGCGCGAGGGCACCTGATAGGGAATCTTCGCGGCTTTGATCTTGGCC
>DASYVW010000237.1:0-8486 GCA_035936675.1 Gemmatimonadales bacterium | reverse complement strand
CAGCTATCGCTACCTGCTGGTCGGTCTCCTGGGCCTGGCCAGCGTCTGGGCCGCATGGGCGCTGTTCGGGTGGGTTCCGATCGCCGGCAGCATCGTCTGGGGAGCCGCATTCTTCGTGAGCTGGTTGCTCGGCACGGCCGGATTCGGCGCCGCCCTGCTCAGCCGGGCCGGCATCAAGGAGAATTTCGCGGGCCGGCTGCTCCCTCCGGAAGCCCTCACCGACGAGTACCTCTGGGCCACGCCGCAGTTTGGCGTTCCGGCCGGGCGGCGGCCCGGGACACGGACCCCCACACGGGGGGCCTGACGGTGCGGCTCGGCCTCATGGCTCTGGCGCTCGCGCTCGGGACGAGCTCGGCCGAGGCGCAGGCCATGCGCCCGTTCGCCACGTTCCGTCAGCTGCATGGTGAGACCCGCTTGGGTGCAAGGCTCGAGTATGCCGCCGGGAGTCTTCGAATCGGGCCGGGCCAACCGACCGAGCTTTATCGGATGGACCTCTCCTACGATGAAGATCGGTTCGTGCCGCTGAGCGATTTCGATGCGACACGCGGGTCGGTTCTCCTGGGCCTCAGAGCAGCGGGCGATGCCGGCGTGCGCGTCGTCTCTCGGAATCAGCTGCAGCAGGTGGCCGCCCTTGCATTCTCACCCCGGGTGGACCTGGCCCTCGACCTCACGCTCGGGGCCGTGGATGCCGACGTCGAGCTCGGTGGGCTCAGGGTCAGCGCGCTGGATCTCAAGACGGGCGCCAGCCGCAGCGTGGTCCGGTTCTCCCAACCCAATCTCGCCCGCTGCCGCAGCGCTCGTTTCAGCGCGGGCGCCGCGGAGCTCTCGGTGATTGGCCTGGGAAACAGCCGCTGTGACGACATCGAGTTCGAAGGCGGCGTCGGCAGGGTGACGCTCGATTTCAGCGGGTCGTGGACCTCGAGCGCGCGGGTCAAGGTAAAGATGGCCGTCGGCGAGCTCACGCTCCGCTTGCCACGCAACGTTGGCGTTCGGATCGCGATGGACAAGTTTCTCTCCCGCTTTGCGCCGGCCGGGCTGGTGCTCCGGGGAAACCAGTTCGTGTCGCCCGGCTACGACCGCTCCCAACGGAAGCTGGATCTCGATCTCACGACGGCGATGGGGGGAGTGAACGTGGAATGGGTGGACTGACATGTCCCCGATCGATACCCTGGGCTTCGCCCTCGGCACCTCGTTCGCCTCCGGCCTCAACCTTTACCTCACCGTAGCGGCCGCGGGTCTCTTTCAGCGGTTCGGTATCATCCAGCTCCCCGACTCCCTCCAGGTGCTCGCCAACCCGATCGTGCTCGGCGTGGCGATCACGATGTTCGTCATCGAGTTCATCGCCGACAAGATCCCGTATGTCGACACCGCCTGGGACGCGGTCCACACCTTCATCCGGCCTCCGGCAGCCGCGATAATTGCCTACAGCGCCTTTGGTCACGTGCCGGAGGAGTGGAAGGTTGGTGCCTCGCTCCTCGCCGGCGGCGTCGCCCTGACGTCTCACGGAGCCAAGGCCACCAGCCGGGCGGCGGCCAACACCAGCCCCGAGCCGTTCAGCAACTGGACGTTGAGTGTTTTAGAGGATGGCCTGGCGGTGTTCCTGACCTGGATGGCGGCGACGCACCCGGTGATCACCGCTTTGATCGTGCTGGTCTTGGTGATTCTTGCAGTGCTGGTGATCTGGAAGCTGTTTGGCTACTTCAAGATCATTAAAGCCCGCCTCAGTCGAGAGCCGGGATCGTAGTCATTGTGGCTAGCCTAGTCTCGCGCGGACTCTTCCACCGACCCCTATCCCGAGCCGTCGCGCCGCTGAGCCGTTCCGCACCGCGATCTCGATTGCCCCGCCGGAGCCGACGTACGCCAGCAGTCCTCCGTTGGTGACGTCGTTAAAGGTGCGCCGCAGTGGGCCGAGATCGAGGTCCTCGACCTCCAGTGAAGCGTAGGGGGGAACCAACTCCGTGGTCAGGTTGGTAATCAGGCAGCCGAATCGGTCGATATACACGATCTCGCCCACGACCGCCTTTCCCTCGTAATGCGGCTCGGTGTAGGCCAGGCGCTCGGGAATACCCGAAAAGGGCTCGCCCAGCGCGCTCAGGCTTGCCCCGCCCGCGAGGGCGGCCGCAGCTGGGGCGAACAGGTCTCTGCCGTGGAAGGTCGGTGAGGCACCATCGGGCGTGGGCAGCACGACTGCCTCGACCTCCGCATCGTGAAGCACCGGCGTGAACACACCGTTGTCCGGCCCCACGAAGCCGTACCCATGCGCGCTGAAGGCCAGCGCCGCTCGCGGCGTGCCGACTCCAGGATCGACCACAACCAGGTGGATGGTGCCGGGCGGGAACTGGTGCCAGGTCCGGCCAAGGACATAGGCCGCGGATCTGACGTCGCCGGGATGGATGCCGTGAGTGATGTCGACCAGGACGGCGGTGGGCGTGCGGGTGAGGATGACCCCCTTCATCTCTGCGACGTAGGAGTCAGTCGTTCCGAAGTCGGTCAGTAAGGTGACGAGGCTCATTCTCGCTCCGCCCTCTCCGTCGTTACCGCCTTACCGCCCCCCTCGCTGCGCTCGGGGTCACCCTCGCAAAATCGGCAGTGCCACGCCGCGGCCCGCCGTCTTTTGCTGGAGGCTGTCGGCGATGTCCCGCAAGCTCCTCGCCGCGGGACTCTCGGGCTGCGCGATCAACACAGGCTGGCCGTCGTCGGCGAGGGCGGCGAGCTGGGGCTGAAGCGGCACCGAGCCGAGCAAGGGAGCCCCGATCTCGTCCGCCAGACGCTGCCCGCCGCCCGACGAGAAGAGGTCGAAGCGCCGTCCCGTCTCAGGGTCGGTGAACCCGCTCATGTTTTCTATGACGCCAATGACCGGTACTCCGACGCGCTCGAACATCTTGGCGCCTCGCAGGGCGTCGCCGACAGCCATCTCCTGCGGCGTGGTGACGATCAGCGCCCCGGACACATGAGTAGCCTGCACCAGCGAGAGCTGGGCATCCCCGGTTCCCGGCGGGAGATCGACGATGAAGTAGTCGAGCTGACCCCAGTCCACGTCCCGCAGGAACTGGTTGACGATCTTCATGATGATGGGTCCGCGCCAGATGGCCGGCGCATCGCGCTCGACCAGAAGGCCGAGCGACATCAGCTTGACCCCGTACGCCTCGAGCGGCTGGATCTTTCCCCCGAACACGGGCGGACGCTCATTCACGCCGAACATGCGGGGGATGTTGGGCCCGTAGACGTCTGCGTCCATCACCCCGACCCGCAACCCGGCTTGCGCCAGCGCGACAGCGATGTTGGCCGCCACCGTGCTCTTGCCCACCCCGCCCTTGCCGGAGGAGACCGCGATGATCATGCCCAGATTCGGCTGATCCATGGGTTGCTGGGCGGGTGGTACCGGCGGGTTCGCGGTCGCGGACTGGGGCGGCCCGTGAGTAGCACGCACTGGACCCGCCGGGTTGGCGACGCTGATCTTGATCTCGTCTTTCCGGACGCCCTCGACCGCGGCCACGGCTGTGCGGGCCGATCGGACGAGCGTCGCCGGGTCTTCCGGCGCAAGAAGAAAGGTGAACGAGACCCGCCCCTCGTCGGTCACGGTGAGATCCCTGATCATACCTGCGGACAGGAGATCATTTTCCAGGCGGGGGTTCTGGATGCGGGCGAGCGCGGCGGTGACCCGGGCTTCGAGCGATTCGGCCAAGCGGACTACACTGCCTCTACGTGCTTCACTTCCGGCACCATCTCCCGGAGCCGGCTCTCGATCCCTTGCTTCAGGGTCACGGACGATGCCGAGCAGCCGTGACAGGTGCCCCCCAGCCGGAGCAGGAGCACCCCTTCCCTCTCGTCGAAGTCCACCACCTCCACGTGTCCCCGGTGGGAGGCGATGTAGGGTCTGAGCGTGTCGAGCGTGCGTTCGATCCGGTCAAAGATGTCCATGCTGTCCTACGGAAAAAGAATTCCTACCGCCTAGGCCGGAATATAATGGTAGTCGCGAGTCGCGAGTCACCAGTCATCAGTACTTCAGCCCTGACTGGCGACCGTCTACCCCCGAATCACGGCTCCATTCGACCCCAGGTACTCCCTCGCCGCCTTCAGCACCTTCGCTTGAACCTCGGCGAGTGAGCCGGTGAGTGAGAGCCCCGCCGCCTTGGTGTGCCCGCCCCCGCCATACGGCTTGGCAAAGGCTGCTACGTCAACGTCGCCGACCGAGCGAAGGGACACCTTCACTCGTCCCTGCGCGATCTCCCGGAACAAGAGCGCCATCCTGACCCCCTCGATCGATCGAGGGAACTCGACCACTCCATCAAGATCGTCGGAGGAGACCCCCAGCCGCTCTATGGCGCCGGGCGGGACCGTGACCCAGGCCAGCCCGTACTCCTGCTCGACCACCAGCGTTTGCAGCGCCTCCGCGAACAGCCGGGGACGTCCCTCCGGCGCCCGGGCGTACACCTCGAGGTAGATCTGCTCGGCATCCACTCCGGTCTCGAGCAGATCTGCCGCAACCCGCAGTGTGCGTGGACGGGTGTTGCTGAAGCGGAACCCGCCGGTGTCGGTCAGGATAGCGACGTAGAGCGCGCGAGCGGCCGCCTGGGTGACGGGCCAGTCATTTCCCTTGGCGAGCTCGAAGATCAGCTCACCGGTTGCCGCCGCGTCCGGATCGAGGTAGCGGGGGCCCGGCGGCAGGACACCGGTGCTCACGTGGTGATCCACGCAGGCGACCGGCACGCCGCGGTCACGCACCGTCTCGATCAGCATGCCGAGCCGGGTCAGATCCGCGATGTCCAGCACGATGATGAGGTCGGCCCGCCGAAGCTCCTTGACCGCTTCCGGGGTGCGATCGACTCCCGGCAAGTCATCAAAGAGGAAGCTGAACCTGGGTGGAGTGGGGCTCGGGTTGGTGATCACCGCGTCGATGCCCTGGGCCCGGAGCAGATGGACCAGTCCGACCTCGCTGCCGAGGCCGTCCCCATCGGGGTTTACGTGGGTCGTGATGCAGACCCGCTGACCGGGCCGGAGTGCGGCCGCAAAAGCGCGGGCCAGCGCAGCCTTTTCAGGCGACAACGAAAGCGGCATTTCCAAAAGCTAACAGCGGCGCCGGACCGGCGCGAAACCTCATTTGTCGGAGCCGACCGCCAGCCTGGAATGGGTCCGGCTGTACAGAAAATAGATCGCCAGGCCGATGGCGAGCCATATGACCAGCCGCAACCAGGTTTCGATGTCCAGATAAAACATCAAGTACGCGGCCGAGAGCGCGCCCATCGGCGCCACGAACCAGACGAACGGGGTCTTGAACGGCCGTGGGAGGTTGGGCTCGCGAATTCTCAACACCAGAATTCCGCTACACACAATGACGAAGGCGAGCAGGGTACCGATCGACACCAGCTTGGCCGCATCCCGGACGGGAAGAAGTGCCGCGGGGATGGCCACGGCGAGTCCGGTGACCACGGAGGTGATGTAGGGCGTGCGGAACCTCGGGTGAATACGGCGAACGAAGGGCGGCAGCAGGCCGTCGCGCGACATGCTGTAAAAGACCCGGGATTGGCCCAGGAGCTGGACCAGGATGACCGAGGTCAGCCCGGCAATCGCCCCGAGCTTGATCAAGCTGGAAATGACGCCAAGGCCGGCGTAGTCGGCCACCTTGGCGATCGGAGCGGGGACATCGAGCTGAGCATACGGAACCACACCCGTCGCGATCGCCGCGACGACGACGTAGAGCACCGTGCAGATGATGAGCGAGCCGATGATTCCGATCGGCATGTCCCGCTGGGGGTTCTTCGCCTCCTGAGCCGCGGTGCTCACGGCGTCGAAGCCAATGTAGGCAAAGAAGACGATAGCGGCGCCGGCCACGACCCCGCTGAAGCCGAAGTGCTCCCGGGAGCCGGTGTTAGGGGGTATGAACGGATGCCAGTTGGCCGGGTTGACGTGCGGAACCAGCATCACGATGAACAGCAGTACCACGGCAAGCTTGATGAAGACGATGACGTTGTTGACCGAGGCAGACTCCTTGATGCCGACCACCAGCAGCGTGGTAACCACCCCGATGATGAACACCGCGGGCAGGTTGAGGATCGCGGTCGTGGTAGTGCCGTCCGCCAACGTCACCACGGTGCCACGCGCGGCCTGCCAGTGCGCCGGGATATGGATGCCGATGTCGTTCAGAAAGGAGACGACGTAACCGGACCAGCCGATCGCCACCGTGGTGGCGCTGAGCGCGTACTCAAGAACGAGGTCCCACCCGATGATCCAGGCCACGAACTCGCCGAGCGTCGCGTACCCGTAGGTATAGGCGCTGCCGGCCATGGGTACCAGCGATGCGAACTCGCTATAGCACAGGGCGGCGAATATGGACGCGATCCCGGCGAGCACGAACGAGAGGATAACGGCCGGCCCCGCGTTCTGGGCCGCGACGGTCCCGGTAAGCACGAAGATGCCGGTGCCGATGATGGCGCCGATGCCCAGGGCCGTGAGGTTCAGCGGCCCCAGCGCCCGCTTGAGGCTGTGGTCGGACGCGGCCTCCGCTTGAAGTGCGGTGACGCTCTTACGCCGGAACAGATCCATCGGTCCCTCGCAGGTTAGGAGGTCGGGTGGGGACGTTCCTGTCTACATCAAGCGGATTTCTCTAGTGCCTGCTTTTCCCGCTCGCGCTGGAGCACGCTATGCTTCCGGCCATAGCTGAAGTAGATCACGAATCCGATCAGGAGCCACACGAAGAGGCGGAGCCAGGTGTCGGCCGGCAGCGTAGCCATCAGGCCCAGGCACGCGAGGACGCCGAGAATCGGCACCAGGGGAACCAGCGGGGTCCGGAACGGACGGTCCAGATCGGGGCGAGTCCGCCGGAGAATCCACACCCCGATGCAAACCAGCACGAAGGCGAGGAGCGTCCCGATGTTCACCAGCTCGCCCAGGATCTGGATGGGGAAGGTGCCAGTGATGAACGCCACGATGATCCCGACGTAGATGGTCGAGAGATACGGGGTGCGGAATTTCGGGTGCACCTTGCCGGCCCAGGGGCCGATGAGACCGTCACGCGACATCGAGTAGAACACCCGGGACTGACCCAGGAGCATGACCAGGACGACCGACCCCAGGCCCAGCACCGCGCCCAGGGTGATGAACGGCCGGAGCCACGATAGTTGGCTGACCCGCTCCACTGCGAGCGCCACCGGATGGGCCACATTCAGCTGGTCGTAGCGCACCAGGCCGGTGAGGGTGAGCGACACCAGAACGTAGAGCACAGTGCAGATGCCCAGTGAGCCGAGAATACCGGTCGGCATGTCCTTCTGGGGGTTCTTGGCCTCTTGCGCCGCCGTGCTCACCGCATCGAAGCCGATATAGGCGAAGAAGATCAACCCGGCGCCCCGGAAGATCCCGCTCCACCCGAACTCGCCGAAGTGGCCGGTATTGGGCGGAATGAACGGCTTCCAGTTCTCGGGGTTCACATAGTGGAACCCGAAAATGATGAACAGCAGCACCACCGCGAGCTTCAGGACGACGATCAGGTTGTTGATCTTGGCGGACTCCTTGATACCAACCACGAGAATCGTGGTGGCAAGCAGAACGATGAGAACGGCCGGAAGGTTGAACAGCGAGCCGGTGCGATTCCAACCGGGCTGGATGCAAGCCGTCACGGCGCCGGTCACGTCCGCCGCGGTGCACCAGCGGAGCGGGGCCGAGGTCACAACGGTCGGAAGGTGAAGCCCGAAGTAGTCCAGCAGGCTCACGAAGTATCCCGACCAGCCGACCCCCACGGTGGCCGCGCCCATGGCGTATTCGAGCACCAGATCCCACCCAATGATCCATGCGGCGAACTCGCCCATGGTGGCGTAGGAATAGGTGTACGCGCTGCCGGCCACCGGCACCGTGCTGGCCATCTCGGCGTAGCACAGCCCCGCAAGACCACACGCGATAGCCGCGACCGCGAACGACAGCACGACGGCCGGGCCGGCGTGGAGCGCCGCAGCCAGGCCAGTCAATACGAAAATGCCGGCACCGATGATGGCACCGATGCCGAGCATGGTCAGATTCATGGCAGTCAGCGCGCGCTTCAGCGACCGCTCATTCGTCGCCTCCGCCTCCGCGCGGAGTGCCGCGATCGACTTGGTGGCCCATAGGTTCATGCGGCGGTCACCTCGAGTAGATGATGCGTCGAGCAGGATGAAGCGGAGATCTGGCTTACGCGCTGTAGTTCGGAGCTTCCCGCGTGATCGTCACGTCGTGCGGGTGCGACTCTCTGAGGCCGGCAGAGGTGATCTGGATCATCTCGACATCGCACTGGAGCTGGGGGATCGTGCTCACCCCACAGTAGCCCATGCCGCTGCGGAGCCCCCCGACCATCTGATAGAGCACATCGGCGACGGGCCCCTTGTAGGGGACCCGGCCTTCAATGCCCTCGGGGACCATCTTGGAGGCCGCCATCTCGCCTTCCTGGAAGTAGCGGTCGGCCGAGCCGTCCTGCATGGCCGAGAGGCTCCCCATGCCCCGGATCATCTTGAACCGCCGCC
>DASYVW010000236.1:0-2338 GCA_035936675.1 Gemmatimonadales bacterium | reverse complement strand
TGGCGCGGACCAGACGCCTGAGCTCACGAGCTGCCTTGTGAGTGGAGTCGATTGCGAGCGCATAGCCCGCCTGCCGTCCTGCTGCTCCCGTTCGACCCTGCCACAAGTACACAAAACCCAGGCCCACTCGGGCGTCAGCGTCCCGTGAATTTCGCATCAGTACTGCGCGATACCCTTGTTCCGCAGAGGCCAGATCGCCCTTCCAGGCGTTGACCTGCGCGACGCCGAGCACAGCGTCGCGGTCGGTGGAGTCGTTCGCGACCATGCTGCGATAGACCGACCGCGCCTCGTCCAGCCGTCCCGCCCAGGAAAACGTGCGGGCGCGGCCCAGGAGGGCCTCGCGAGATCCGGGCTGGACCGCGAGAACGCTGTCGTAACGGAGGAGAGCGTCGGCGTATTGCTTGTTCCACGCCATCACCTGGGCTTGCGCCAGGCAGATATCCTGGTCGGCCGGCTCGGAGGCTCGGGCCCGGGCGAGAAAGACCAGTGCCGAGTCGAGCTTTCCCTGCCACGAGAGCAACACGCCCATACGCAGGTTGGCTCGCGCCGACCGGGGGTTCGAGACCAGCTCTCTCGCGTACGCAGCTCGCGCCTCGTCATAGCGACCCTGGTTCCACGCAGCGTCCCCTTCCCGCTGCTGGGCGTGCAGAGGAGCGAACCCGAGGAGAATCGCGCCGAGCAGCAGAAGACCGCGGCGCGACCGATCCGGGCGCGTTTTGCACGGGCCCGTGCTCAACTGGCGATCAGAAGGCCGCCGCTGGGAGTGCAATGTGCCATCGCTCAACGAGTTGCCCGCTCGGCTGACGGAAGTTACGGGGGGAACGGAAGTTGCCTTGCAAGTTTAGAGCCCACCACCCCCTGACCCTGATCCGCAGCAACAGTTGTAGGAGCCTATTTCGGCATGTCGTCTCTCATCGCGTTGGAGCCGCTCAGGGATGCTGTCTTCGCCCTGGCGGGTGCCATCGTTCTCCTCTCGCTGGCTCTCCAGGTGGAGCGGGCGGTCGCGGCGTTCCAGCAGAGACGCGCCGGACGGAAGGAGGCTCTAGTCACCAAGCTGGTGTACCGTGTCATCCAGGGGGAGCTGTGCATTGCCGAGGTTGCGGCACTTTCAAGGCTCGAGCGTCGAGTGGCTCGCGGGATCCTGCTTCGTCTCGCGCCCGACCTCCGCGGGGAGTCTAGCGTAGGCATCGCGGAGCTCTACCGCAGGCTCGGGTTACTCCGGGCCGACCTCAAACGTCTGCGGTCGTGGCGAGCGATCACCCGGGCGAACGCGGCCGCGGACCTGGGGGTCGTGCGAGCGGCTGAAGCTCTGCCTGCCCTCACCAAAGCCCTCGATGATCCCGATGTCCGGGTGCGACAGGCAGCCGTATGGGCGCTGGGGCAGGCCGGCGGGCCCGATACCCTCGCAGCAATGGTCCGTGTCTTGGGTGACTCCAACGTCACCGTCGCCCGCCGCGCCCAGGAGGTCTTGGCCGAGCGGGGCCACGAGGTCAAAGATGTGCTTCTGACCTACGCCGGCAAAAGCGCTAACCGGTCCGGGCGATTGGCCGCCATACAGCTGATGGGCTGGCTCCGTATTGCGGGTGGCGCGGAACTGCTGCTCGACTTCATGGGTGATCTCGATCCCGAGGTGCGGGTCAAGAGTGTAAAAGCGGCTGCGGCGGTCGGCGACCCCCGGTTCATGAAGGTGTTCCACCGGCTGCTGAACGATCCGAAATGGGAGGTCCGCTGCCAGGCGGCCAAGGGGCTCACCGAATTCGGTAGCCCTGAGTCGGTCCCGTTCCTGGAGAAATCCCTGCACGATCAGCAATGGTGGGTCCGCCTCTACGCCGCCACCGCGCTCTCCGAGGCGGGGCCTCGCGGTGAGGAGGTCCTGCAAAAGGCCTTAGCCGATCCCGACCCGCCGGTCCGCAGCATGGCACGGTATCTCCTTGAGCGGGGCAGCACCATCCCGGTCTTACCATGACCGGGCCGGGGTTGGAAGCGGTGCTCCTGTGGTATGCCGGGTTCATGCTGCTGTATCTCTTCGCCATCAATACCTACTACCTCGTCCTCACCATCGCGGGGTTCTGGCGGACGCTGCGTACGGTACAGGAGCTTCAGCGTCCCGACCAGCGCCGGCTGCTGCGGTCTCCCTTGACCCCGCCGGTCTCGGTGCTCGCCCCTGCGTTCAACGAGGAGGCGAGCGTAGTCGACAACGTGCGCTCGCTCCTCATGCTCGACTACCCGCTCTTCGAAGTGATTCTGGTTAACGACGGGTCGAAGGATGCGACACTCGACCGGCTCATCACGGCATTCGAGCTCAAGCCCAGCGCCCGCAGCTTCGAGTACACGGTGT
>DASYVW010000235.1:0-2375 GCA_035936675.1 Gemmatimonadales bacterium | reverse complement strand
AACGGTATCGAACAGCAGGTCGCGCTCATCCAGACGGACCCGGAAGCGCAGGGCGACCGAGTCGCCCACCGTGGCGCTGTCGACCTCGGGGATGACCTGGAAGGACTGACCGGAGACTTGGGCGGAAACGGACCGCAGCAGCACCAGAGTCAAGAATGCTGTCATCCTGAGCGAAGCGAAGAGCCTGCCCCGAGCAGCGCGAAGGGATCTCTCCGTTCTCATGACCGCCGCCGGATCCTTTCTCGCCCCCGAAAGAACGCGATCAGCGGCTCGGCGTACGACCGGCCCGTCTCGAGCCGGACCAGGTCGGCTCCACACCGGCGGATCTCATCCTGGAGCGATCGATCGAACTCCGCCGCCCGCAATCGAAACCGTTCCCGGGTGTCGGGGCGGCCGGTGTCTACCCGACGCCAGCGCCCGCTTTCCGGGTCCTGAAGCGAGACGAGCCCGATGTCGGGGAGTTCCCGCTCGCGGGGATCGTAGAGCTGGAGCGCGATTACGTCGTGCCGCCGGGCCAGGCGCCCTAGGTCCGCCTGGTACCCGCTGGTGAGGAAGTCGGACACGAGGAAGACTACCGCACGACGCCGGAGGATGGGATCGACGAAGCGGAGCGCAGTGGCAAGGTCGGTTGCGGTGCCTGCAGGCTCGAACGCCAGCAGATCGTTGATCACCCTCAACGCGTGCCGCCGCCCTCGCCGAGGCGGCACGAAACGCTCAATGCGATCAGTGGCCCAGACCGCTCCGACCCGATCGTTGTTGCGCGCCGCAGCCAGGGCGAGGACCGCACAGGCCTCGACCGCGAGCGCCTGCTTGGTGCGCAGCCGGGTGCCGAAGCGGCCGGATGCACTAACGTCCACCACGAAGAGGACGCTGAGCTCGCGCTCCTCTAGGTACCGCTTCACGTAGGCGGAGCCCAGCCGGGCGGTGACGTTCCAGTCGATGGTTCGGATGTCGTCGCCGGGCTGGTATTCCCGCACTTCGGAGAACTCGACGCCACGGCCACGAAACGCGCTGGAGTACTCGCCCGCTACCATGTCGCGCACGAGGTGGCGGGTGGTGATCTCGAGCCGCCGCACCTCTCGCATGACCTCTTCGGGGCTCATGGCACCGATACGCTCTCGAAGATCCTCCGCAGCAGCGCATCGGATCCGACTCCCTCGGCGTCGGCCCGGTAGGTCAGGAGAAGGCGGTGCCGCAGTACGTCGAGCCCGAGCGCTTTGATGTCCTCCGGAATGACGTGGCCCCTGCCCTGGAGAAAGGCGTGCGCCTTGGCGGCGCGGAGGAGGAAGATCGCCGCACGGGGCGAGGCGCCGTACTCGATCAAAGGCGTGAGATCGGCGAGGGCTCCAGACGGCTGGCGGGTGGCCCCGATGATATCGAGCACATACTCCTTGATGCGGCCGTCCACATAAACGTCGTGCACCAGGCGCCGGGCGCGAATGACCTGCTCCGAGTCCAAGACCTGACGGGCGACTGGCTCTGCCCCCGAGGTCATCCGGTCGAGCACTTCACGCTCTTCCCGGCGGTCCGGGTATGTCACCAGGAGCTTGAACATGAACCGGTCGACCTGCGCTTCCGGGAGCGGGTAAGTCCCCTCGTGCTCAATCGGGTTCTGGGTGGCGAGGACCAGGAACAGCTCGGGCAGGGGGAAGGTCTGACCGCCGATCGTCACCTGCTTCTCCTGCATCGCTTCCAGCAGCGCGCTCTGCACCTTCGCGGGCGCGCGGTTGATCTCATCTGCCAGCAGGATATTGGCAAAGATCGGGCCCTTCTGCACCGTGAAGTCGCTGCTCCGCTGGTTGTACACCATCGTGCCGATGAGGTCGGAGGGCAGGAGGTCCGGGGTGAACTGGATCCGGTGGAATGCGGTGCGGATCGTTGCCGCAAGAGTACGTACCGCCAGAGTCTTGGCGAGTCCGGGGACTCCTTCGATCAGCAGATGTCCGTCGGCCAGCAGACCAATGAGCAGACGTTCCAGAAGCGGCCGCTGCCCGACGATCACGCGCCCGATTTCGTCAATTACATCCCGGACGATTCGACTCTCATCCCGTACACGTGATTCGAGAAGCTCGGACGCTGGGGCGGTAGAGATTAAAGAAGGCGATGCATCATCATCCATTTAGAACTTCCAATGCGCTGCGCTGGTCACTGGGAGAGCGCAACTAGTCTATGGATCCTCGGCACACTCAGAACAGGCGCTTTCCCCGCGAAGTCCCATGAGGAATGCTTCACGATTCCCTCATGCTCGCTAGGCGTCGGATGGTGTATATATAGCGGCATGCGAACGTCGTCCGCCTCTGCCCCCCTCAGATGGTTGGTGCTCATCCTGACGACTTGGTGCCTGAACGGTGACATCGTCCAGGTTGCCGTCAGCG
>DASYVW010000234.1:0-1544 GCA_035936675.1 Gemmatimonadales bacterium | reverse complement strand
CGCCCACATGGCCGCATCGACATCGAGCAGGTTGTTGAAGGAGAGCTCCTTCCCCTGTCGTTGGGTGAGGTCCCGCATCCCGCGGGCCTCTTCGGTGACGTAGAGCGCGGCCCGCTGGTCCGGATTCTCGCCGTAGCGGAGCGCCTGCGTGCGCTCCATCGCCACACTCATTCTGGCGGGCAGCTCGTCTCCCCTGGGCGTCAGGTACGCCGCGATGGCGGCGTCGTAATCGGAGGTGTGGGCAAAGACCTTGGCCGCAAAATCCCGGCGAATGTCCGGTGTGATCTCCCCCCGGCGCAACAGCTCGAGAACCGTGGAGTAATCGGTGGGGTCCACCACGGGAAGGACGGACTCGTGGTTCTTGGCCGCGGACCGAAGCATCGAGGGCCCGCCGACGTCGATGTTCTCGACCGCGTCGTCGAATGATGCGCCCTGTCGAGCGACCGTAAGCTGAAAGGGATACAAATTCACGGCCACCAGGTCGATCGGCACGATCCCGTGCTTCTTCAGGGCTGTCGTGTGTTCGGGCAAGCTTCGCCGGGCGAGCAGTGCGCCATGCACCGCTGGATGCAGCGTCTTAACCCGGCCGTCGAGCAGCTCGGGAAACCCGGTGACCTGCTCCACTGGGGTGACGGGCACCTGGGCAGCCTTCAGAGCCGCGGCGGTTCCACCGGTGGAAATGATCTCCCAGCCCAGCTCCACCAGGCCCCGGGCAAAGGTGACCACGCCGCGCTTGTCGCTGACCGATATCAATGCGCGAGGCACGAAGTTCGACTCACGAAGAGGACCCCACGGGATCGGCCACCGGTACTGGACGGCCTGCGATTGCTGCAGCGAGAACTGCGGCGGGGAGCAACCGGTGCTCCACCGCGAGGACCCGCTCGGCCAGCGTGTCCGGGGTATCGCCCGGCAGGACAGGGACTCGAGCCTGGGCCAGCACGGCGCCGTGGTCGTAGACCTCGTCCACGAGGTGTACGGTGGCTCCGGATTCCGGGGTGCCGCTGGCCAGCACTGCCTGGTGCACCCGGAGTCCGTACATCCCCTTGCCGCCGAACGCGGGCAGCAGGGCAGGGTGGATGTTGATGATGCGACCGCGGTATGCCGCAATCACTGCGGCGGGGACCAGCTTCACGTAGCCCGCCAGCACGACGAGATCGATCTGGAATCGCCACAGCAGCCTGAGCCACTCGTCGCCGTCGGCGGGCTGGGACAGCACCTGGGCCGGGATTCCTCGATCGCGGGCGTGGTCCAGCCCGACGGCTTCGGTGCGATCGCTCATGACCAGGGCGACCTGCGCGCGCGCACCCGGTCTCAGGGCGTCAAGCAGCGCCTCGAGGTTGCTGCCGCGGCCCGAGAGAGCCACGGCTATCCGCATCTTCATGGCGGGGGAAGGTAATTGGGGCGGCTGGGAGCTGGGAGCTAGGACGGGAGAATCAGCTTGACCGCACCCGCTAGATCTTGGGCTCGTAAGAACCGGCCGCTCTCAGCGCCCTCGGCTTCCGTCCCTCCGACCAGAACCCCATGTCCGCCGAAGGTTTCTGCCG
>DASYVW010000233.1:0-4040 GCA_035936675.1 Gemmatimonadales bacterium | reverse complement strand
GGAGCAGGGTGGTGAGGCCGTCGGCGCAGGTATAAATTTCGGCGTCCGTTAGCCTTTGACATCTCAAGGAGATACGATGTCTGGTGGGCTCGATCCGACACGCCTCCGCGACCCTCTGCTGCGTCCGGTCGCCGAGAAGGTAACCGCGGGCGAGCGCCTCGACGCGGCAGACGGGCTGCTTCTCTACACGACCTCCGACCTTCTGGGTCTGGGGATGCTGGCCGACGCCGCCAACAGCCGGCGCAACGGCGACCGGGTCTTCTTCTCGTCCAACCAGCACATCAATCCCACCAACGTCTGCATTCTGCGAAACACCTGCACCTTCTGCTCCTTCGCCCGCATGCCGAAGGAGGACGGGGCCTACACCCGCTCGCTCGAGGAGGTGTTCCACGAGGCCGAGCAGGCCACCGGCATGCCGACCAGAGAATTTCACATCGTCGGTGGGCTCCATCCCAAGCTCCGGCTCGGCTATTACACCGACATGATCCGGGGACTCAAGGAGCGGCACCCGCAGGTGCATGTAAAGGCGCTCACCGCCGTGGAGATCGCGCATCTGGCGCGGATTGAGAAACTCTCGGAGCGCGAGGTGCTCATCGCCATGAAAGAGGCGGGACTCACCAGCCTGCCGGGTGGTGGTGCGGAGGTGTTCAGCACCGCTGTTCGGGCGACCATCGCCGAGCGCAAGCTGACGGGAGAGGAATGGATCCGGGTACATCGTGTGGCGCACGAGCTCGGCATTCCTACCAACTGCACCATGCTCTACGGCCACGTGGAGACCGCCGAGGACCGGATTGAGCACCTGGGCATGCTGCGGGCGCTGCAGGACGAAACCGGAGGATTCCTCACGTATATCCCCCTGGCCTATCACCCCGACCACAACGAGCTGGGCGAGGAGATGGGGCGAGTCGGCACCGCCACCACGGGCTATGAGGATCTCAAGAACATCGCGGTGGGGAGGCTCTTCCTGGACAACATTCCCCACGTGAAGACGCATTGGCCAATGGTGACGCCATTCCTCTCCCAGATCGCTCTCAGCTTCGGCTGCGACGATGTCGAGGGCACGGTGGTATACGAGCGGATCTACCACGAGGCAGGCGCCCACACGGCGATGCACATGCCCTATATGGAGCTCGTTCGGCTGATCCGTGGGGCGGGGAGGCGTCCGGTCGAGCGGGATAGTCTGTATCAGTCGGTGCGTGAAGACTTCGATGACCCGCCGCCGGAACCCTTGCTGCGCCATGGCGCGGCGTTGCCAGTGGTACACGCCGCATGAGACTGGGTCGCATCCCCTGGATCAACTGCTACCCGATCTACGGCGCAATCGATCGGAAGGTCGTGAGCATGCCGGCGGAGCTGATCTCTGGAACAGCGTCCGAGTTGAACGACCTGCTCGCGGCCGGCGAGCTCCAGGTGAGTGCGGTCTCTGCGGTCGAGTACGCCCGGAATGCCGCCATGTATCACCTGTTGCCGGACCTGGCGATCACCTGCGACGGACCGGTGCACAGCGTCGGACTCTTTTCCAAGCGCCCGGTGGAGGAGCTGACCGGGTGCACCGTGCTGCTCAGCGCGTCATCCCGGACCTCGGTGCTGTTGCTGGAGCTGCTCTGTCGGCACCGGTGGAATATTCGGCCGCGGTTCGCGACGGCGAGAGCGGAGGCACCCGATCTCACGACGCTGGCGGCGCTGCCGCACGAGGCTGTGCTCGTCATCGGCGATGCGGCACTCCACCTCTCGACCCGGTCCGTCTATCCGGTGAAGGTCGACCTGGGCTCGGAGTGGAAGGCGTGGACGGGACTGCCCTTCGTCTTTGCAGTATGGGCTGCCCGGCGGGATGGCTCGGCCGCGGCCGTGAGAGCGGTGCACCGGGGCCTGCTCGAGTCACGGGCCTGGGGCCTCGCGCACCTGGACGAGCTCGCCGCCGCCGCGGCGCGAAACACCGGCGTTGCCGAACAGGTGTGCCGGGCCTATCTGGGCGACCTCGATTATGCCTTGTCTTATCGACACCTGGCGGGCCTGACCGATTTCTTCCGCCGGCTGGCACAAGAGGGGCTGGTGCCGGACGGGTCGCTGTCGTTCATCTCGGCAGCGTAAGGATATGAGAATATGAGCGTTGTAGATCGCACCTCAAGTGAATTCAAGGAGTATCTCCAGCTCTATGAGCGCGCCTCGCTGCTGGAGTTGGGGCAGCTGGCGGACGCCGAGCGGTGGCAGCGGCATCCGGAGAACGTCGTCACCTATATCATCGATCGGAACATCAACTACACCAACGTCTGCGTCGCCGATTGCAAGTTCTGCGCGTTCTATCGCCGGCCCAAGCACCGGGAAGGCTACGTGCTGAGCTTCGAGCAGATCGGAGCCAAGATCGACGAGTGCAAGGCGATTGGCGGGGTTCAGATTCTGCTCCAGGGCGGCCACAATCCCTACATCCCGTTTGAGTGGTACCTCGAGCTCATGCGCTATATCAAGCGCCACCATCCGATTCATATCCACGGCTTCTCACCCTCCGAGGTCGTGTTCTTCAGTGAGCGGTTCGGGCTCTCCGTGGCCGACGTCATCCGGGAGCTGCACGCTGCGGGGCTGGACAGCATCCCCGGCGGCGGTGGCGAGATCCTGGTAGACGAGATCCGTGAGCGCGTGGCCAAGAAGAAGGCGCAGACCGAAGAGTGGCTCGGCGTGCAGGAGGAGGCGCACCGGCAGGGGATGAAGACGTCGGTCACCATGATGTACGGCTTGGGCGAGACCAATGCCGATCGGATCGAGCACCTCTTCCGGGTTCGCGAGCTGCAGGCTCGGACCGGAGGCTTTACGGCGTTCATCTGTTGGCCGCTTCAGCCGGAGGGCACCGAGATGGCCGACCAGCCGAAGACCGACGCGGTCGCGTACCTCCGTACGTTGGCCATGGGCCGGATCATCTGCTCCAACGTGCCCAATCTCCAGTCCTCCTGGGTCACCATGGGACTCAAGGTAGGACAGGTAGCGCTCCGGTTCGGGGCCAACGACTTCGGCAGCCTGATGATGGAGGAGAACGTCGTCTCCGCCGCCGGTACCACGCACCGAGCCACCATCGAGGAGATGGAGCGCTGTATCCGCGACGCCGGCTTCGCGGTGCGCCGGCGGCGGCAGGACTACTCTATCATCGACGAGCCGGCCACCGTGGCCGCATGATTCGAGTCGGCATCGGCTACGACTCGCATCGATTCGAGGAGGGTCGTCCGCTGGTGCTCGGCGGAATCAGGATTCCCCACCCGCGCGGCCTCGCCGGGCACTCCGATGCCGATGCGGTGGCGCACGCGCTCATTGACGCCATTCTGGGCGCCGCCGCGGCCGGCGACATCGGACAGCATTTTCCCGATACCGATCCGAAGTGGAAGGGCGCTGATTCGATGGCGCTCCTGCGCAGGGCGCACCAGCTGGTCGGGGAGCGGGGATATGCTCTGGCGCAGGCCGACCTCACCATCATCGCCGAACAGCCCCAGCTGAGTCCCCATCTTGCCGCCATGGCCGCCAAGCTGGCCGAGCGTCTGGGAGCACCGCCAGGCTCGGTGAGTATCAAGGCCAAGACCAACGAGGGCATGGGATTCGTAGGCCGGGGCGAGGGAATTGCTGTGATCGCGGTCGCCACTCTGGAGGCGCGCTGATCGAGTCCCTGCTGGCGTGGGTGTCCCAACTTCCCCCCGTCGCCATCTATAGCGTTCTCGCCCTGCTTGCCGCGGTCGAAAACGTCATCCCGCCCGTTCCGTCGGACGCCGCGGTGGCGCTGGGAGCGTTCCTCTCCAATCGCGGCATCACCACCCCATTCGGCGTCTTCGCCGTTACCTGGCTAGCCAATCTCGCTGGCGCTGCCACGGTCTATTTTGTAGCCCGTCGCTACGGCCGGAGGCTGTTCGCAACCTCGGTCGGGCGCAGGCTGCTTGCTCCTCGCTCGCTCGCAGTCATCGAACGGGAATACCTCCGCTTCGGGGTCGCCGGAATCTTCGTGAGTCGCTTCCTCCCTGGCATACGAGCCGTGGTGCCGCCCTTCGCCGGGCTGGTAAACCTGA
>DASYVW010000232.1:0-2773 GCA_035936675.1 Gemmatimonadales bacterium | reverse complement strand
TTCCTGGTGCAGGGAAGCCTGCTCGCGCCCGTGGTGACGCATGCGCTCTATGATCTCGTGGCTTTGCTCCTTGTCGTGCACCGATATCGAGCATCGCAGGCGGGACCGGCGCTCGAGTAGATTGCGAGTATGGATGCCATCACTGCCATACACCAGCGGACGTCGGTCCGGCGCTTTCGTTCCCAGCCAGTCTCGCGGGAGACAATCGAGCAGCTGCTGGAATGCGCGGTGCGGGCGCCGAATCACAAGCTCACCCAGCCGTGGCGATTCACCATTCTGACCGGAACCGCGATAGACCGGTTCGCCGAGCTGAGGGCCGGGCACCGGCTCAAGCGATTCGACGACCCGTCAGCACCTGAGGCATTGGCGGCGGCAGACAAAGTCCGGCGGGAAACCCGGGACACACCGGTGTTCGTGGTCGTGATGTCGGCGGTGAGCCCGGACGAGATCACCCGCGAGGAGGACTACGCGGCGAGCATGATGGCAGTGGCCAATCTGATGGTCGCAGCCGAGTCGCTCGGGTTGGGAACCTATCTCAAGACCGGTGGCATCATGCGCGATCCGTCGGTCTTGGAGCTGGCCCGGGTCCCGCAGGGTTTTCGGCTTGTTGGAATCGTGTCGCTGGGCTATCCCGCCGAAGCGGAATCGCCCCGGCGGCGAAGGCCCGCGGCGGACTTCACCGAGTGGGTGGAATAGTCAAACCAGGCAACACGCCGTCGTCCTGGGGTGGTGAAGTCGCCGGGGCGGGTGTGCCATCTGGAGGTCGGTCACGAGTGCTGTTGCAGCATGTCCGTTTCCGGGCTAAACTTGCGGACCTCTCCGGCAGCTCTGGGGTGGGCAGAGTGAGCCGCGTCACCGCACCCGAGGCTGGGTGAGTGAAAAGGTGGCCGGCTGGCTATGGCGCGCGGCTGGAGCCGCGCGATACGAAACCAGAAGAGATGCACATTCCACTGGAGGGTGAAATGAAGGTACTCACAGGCTTGGCGCTCCTGATCGGGTTGGCTGCATGCAACACCCGAGGAGACCGGGAAACCGGCCGGGTTGGGGCGGATACTTCGCTAACGACACGGCACACCCAGGACACCACGATCGTCACCAGCGACACGACGGTCAACGTGGATACGGTCAAGAAGGAAGGCGATAAGGCAGTGTCTAAGGACTCGTTGAAGGTGAAGCACTAGTTCTCTTTGGTCCCACTGCTCAATTCGTGAACGCCTGTCGGCGCCGGCTGAGCCGGCGTCGGCTACGTTCGCCGGCCAGCCAGACCCTGGGAAAGGCAGAGCATTTCCACCGTGCCCCCACAAAGCACCTCCCGCTCCAGACAACTGCTGCTTTTCGGTCGTAACTTCATCAAGCACCCACGCATGCTTGGGAGCTTGATCCCCAGCTCACGTTTCCTCGTCAACCATGTCCTGTCGGAAGTCGACTGGAGCCGCGGCCGAGTCTTCCTCGAGTACGGGCCCGGGGTTGGCACATTCACCGGTGAGATTCTCCGGAGGATGCGCGCCGACGCGGTCCTGGTGGCGCTGGAGACCAACACCGACTTCGTGCGCTTCCTGCGCCGCGGCTTCAAGGATGACCGGCTCCACGTCATTCACGGATCCGCCGCCGATGCCGATGCGGCGCTGGCCGGGCTGGGGCTCGACCATGCCGACTACGTGCTATCTGGTATTCCGTACACCACTATGCCGCCCGAGCTCCGGCAGACGATCCTCCGAAAGACGCACTCGGTACTCCATCCCAACGGTGCCTTCCTGGTCTATCAATTCACCCGTAGCGTTCTGCCCTACCTCCAGGAAGTCTTCCGGCTCGTCCACCAGGACTTCGAGCCGCTCAACGTGATGCCGGCCCGCTTGTTTTATTGCCGGCACCAGGTCGAGAATGGAAACGGGCAGCGGTCTAACGGTTCCGCGCAACCGCCGTCTCGTCAGCCCGGGGTGCCTGAGCCGATTGGGCATGCCAGACCTTTTCGATCGTCCGGCTGATCTCCGGCAGAGCGTCCTCGCGTACCGGCAGGCCCTCCTCCCGAAGGAATCGAATCACCGCACCCGGCACCACATTGTGCAACAGCGTGACGGACTCGGCGTAATCCGAGAAGTGCTGGTGGGCGAGATCTCCCACCTCCCCATCGTCTAACGCCAGCGCCGTCGTCTTCAGCATGATGTAACCGATGGTGGCCAGACTAAATGCGGTGTAGTCGTCCCGCAGGTTCTTGGCCAACCCCTCGTTGCGGACCAGGTCGACAGCAGCGGCTCCGAAGCCGAGCAGGGCTGAGCCCAACCGTTTGATGGCGTCCGCAGGGGTCCGGGCGTTGCGCCGCTGGCTGAGCTCCCTGAGATCGGAGATGTGGTGTTCCACCTTGCGGTGAATCTGCTTCAAGTCGCCTATGACGTCCGGGTGATCCTTGAGATCTTCCAGCTGACCCCGTAGCGCCTTCTCGATGTGCTCTTCCAGAGAGAGCATGTCGGTGATGTAGCTGTTGATCGCTTCATTCTTATCTCGTGCCACGATAACCTCCATCCGTTGAATGATCGGTTACATTCGCTCGCATCACAGTGCCGGTCTGTGGTGCACGGGGCTGTGCCCACGGTCACGGCATTGGCTGGTTTCGGAAGGAGTCTCGCGTGAGCCGGTTCATTGGTGCGCATACAGTCGCCAACGGCGGAATTCACATGGCTGCGCTCCGGGCGGGGAATGCCGGGATGACTGCCCTTCAAATCTTCACCGCCCCGCCCCAGTACTACGGAGACAAAGCTTCCATGAAGCCCGAACG
>DASYVW010000231.1:0-2747 GCA_035936675.1 Gemmatimonadales bacterium | reverse complement strand
GACCACCGAGTCGGCATCATCGTCTGGGTTGAAGAGGATGGGCGTCCACCCGAGCGCCTGCATGGTCATGGCGGGCGGCTGCCGGAAGACCCGGCCTCGTGCCGTTACCGTCCCCTGGAATCCGTTGAAGAAGAAACGGCGGCCGGCCACGAGTTGCATGGCATACACGCGCGGCGCGACACCCATGGCGTTGACCCGTCGGAGCAGCTCGGCCGGGTTGGTGCCCATGTCGCGGACGGTGGTGATGCCCTGCGCCATCAGATCGTGCAGGTCGAGCGAAAGCTCCTCGCTGGCGCTTCCGCCGATCAGGAACAGCAAATGAACGTGGCTGTCGATCAGCCCGGGAATCAGCCATTGACCCCGGGCATCGATCACCCGGGCACGGGGCGGGACCAGGCATTCGCCGGCGGCACCGGCGCAGATGATTCGATCGCCGCGGACCAGAGTGACGGCGTTCGAGACCGGCGCGCGGCCGGTACCATCCCAGAGATTGGCTCCTATGATCGCAATGGAGGGATCAGGCGCCGGGGTTTCCCGCAGTCGGGGCGCAGTTCCACTACAGGCGCTCAGGACCAGCGTCGGAATGACGGTAAGGGAAAGAATCGAGAAGGACAGCCTCATGACGCCCTCCTGGCGCTGGCGGGCGACGCGGCGTGATGCCGTTTTGGGGGTCGCCTCCCACCGGACCTACTTCAAGATGCCGGAAAAGAATGCATTCGGCCGTGATAGCCAGGCGGGCCTGCGTGGTGACCAGGAACACTACGCCTGCTGCTGCTAACCCCTTCCACAAACGCAGGGTGCGGTCTGGACGGGGCGAGACGGGCCGAGCCCTTTCCTTATTGTATGACCTCCTGAGCGTGTACGGGAAAACGGAAAAACCGGTTCTGGGCCCAAAAACGGCAAGGCACGTGCCATGAGGATGTGCAACTTCTCGCCATGGTTGCGGCGCGGGCCACCGAGCCCTCATCTTCCCTTCGTGCCCCTCCCTCCCGTCAATCGCCCCCGGCGCCGGCGCCGGACGGCTGCGATGCGCCAACTGGTGCGTGAGCACCAGCTCTCCCCGGCCGACCTCATCCAGCCTCTTTTCGTCGTGCATGGCACCCGCGTGGAGCGCGAGATTGGATCCATGCCGGGAGTCTTCCAGCTCTCCGCTGACGCAATGCTGGACCGCGAAGTAGACGGCATACGGGCCCTCGGCATTCCTGCCGTCCTGCTCTTCGGAATACCTGCCGCCAAAGACGAGATCGGTTCGGAGAATTTTTCGGACGACGGCATCGTTCAGCGGGCACTCCGCCGCATACGGGAGCGGCACCCGGACCTCCTGCTGATCACCGATCTCTGCTGCTGCGAATACACCAGCCACGGGCACTGCGGCATCGTGCGGGACGGCTCGGTGGACAACGACGCAACCCTGGAGATACTGGCCCGCGCGGCGCTGAGTCACGCGCGAGCGGGAGCCGACATCATCGCCCCGAGCGGCATGATGGATGGCATGGTGGGGGCCATCCGAGCCGCCCTGGATCAGGAGGGGCACAGCGAGACCGCCATTCTGAGCTACGCCGTCAAATACGCCAGTGCGTTCTATGGGCCCTTCCGCGAAGCCGCAGAAAGCGCCCCGGCCTTCGGCGACCGGCGGCAGTACCAGATGGATCCGGCCAACGTGAGAGAAGCGTTACTCGAAGCCGCCCTGGACGAAGCCGAGGGAGCCGATCTGCTGATGGTGAAGCCGGCGCTGGCCTACCTGGATGTGGTGCGGGCGGTGCGGGAGCGGACCCAGCTTCCGCTGGTGGCCTACAACGTGAGCGGCGAATACGCGATGGTGAAGGCGGCCGCCCGGCTGGGTTGGATCGACGAGTGCCGGGTCGTGCTCGAGGCGCTGACCTGCATGCGCCGGGCCGGGGCGGATGCCATCATCTCCTACCATGCGAAAGACGTGGCCACCTGGCTCTCGTCCGAAGGCGCTCGATGACCGAGGTGCGAGTGGCGGGTCAGCTGACGGCGGCATCCGAGCGGCTGTTTGCCGCAGCTCAGCGAGTGCTGCCGGGTGGCGTCAACAGCCCGGTGCGCGCGTTCCGGGGTGTCGGCGGGATCCCCCGCTTCATTGCGCGGGGGGAGGGGCCTTCGCTGATAGACGCGGATGGAAACCGCTACGTGGATCTGGTGCTGTCCTGGGGACCGCTCATTCTTGGCCATGCCCACCCCGAAGTCCTCGCCGCCGTGATCGAGGCGGCACGACGGGGAACGACCTATGGTGCGCCCACCGAGCTGGAGCTCCGTCTGGCGGAGCGGGTTGTCGCCACCTTTCCCGGAATGCAGATGGTGCGCTTCGTCAGCTCCGGGACCGAGGCCGTCATGAGCGCCGTTCGGCTGGCCCGCGCGGCCACTCGACGAACGCTGATCCTCAAGTTCGACGGCTGCTATCACGGCCACTCGGACGCCCTGCTTGCGGCGGCCGGCTCGGGTGTGGCGACGCTCGGTCTGCCCGACTCACCCGGCGTGACTCCCGCTACCGTGGCCGACACGCTGGTGCTGTCGTACAACGACCTGGCGGCAGTCGAGATCTTGTTCGCCAGCCGCGGATCGGAGATGGCGGCTGTGCTGGTCGAGCCGGTGGCGGGGAACATGGGAGTGGTCCCGCCCGTGCCGGGGTTCCTCCCGGGTCTCCGGGCAGTCGCCCACCGGCACGGCGCGCTGCTGATCTTCGATGAGGTCATGACGGGATGGCGAGTGCACCCGCAGGGCGCCCA
>DASYVW010000230.1:0-1587 GCA_035936675.1 Gemmatimonadales bacterium | reverse complement strand
AGAACGGCATCCTTGGGAAGATGCACGTCCTGGAGATGAATCTCGCTCGTGTCCGAGGCCCGGAGTGACAGCTTCCCCTTCTGATCTTTGGCGGTATAGCCCTTGGTGTCGGTCGGGACGATGAAGCCGCGGATTGATTTTGCGTCTTTGACGTCGCCGGTCTTGGCCCAGATGATGGAAACGGTGGCCTGTGAGCCGTTGGTGATCCACATCTTGGTGCCGTTGAGCACCCAGCCGTCCTTCGCTTCCCTGGCGGTCGTGATCATGCCACCGGGGTTGGAGCCGAAGTCCGGCTCGGTCAGGCCGAAGCAGCCGATCTCCTGACCCGAGGCCAGGAGAGGAAGCCAATGCTTCTTCTGCTCGTCGCTGCCGAAGGCGTAGATGGGGTACATCACGAGGGCGCCTTGCACGGAGGCAAAGGAGCGAATCCCGCTGTCGCCCCGCTCGAGCTCCTGCATGATCAGGCCGTAGGCCACGTTATTGAGCCCGGCGCAGCCGAATTCCTCGGGCAGATTGGCACCGAAGAGGCCCAGGTCGGCCATCCCGGGGATCAGCTGCTTGGGGAACTTTCCTTCGACGTAGGCCTGGCCGATGATCGGGATCAGGTTCTCATCCACCCAGGTCCGCACCGTGTCGCGCACGGCGCGCTCTTCCTCGGAGAGGAGTGAATCGAGGTTGAGAAAATCGACCCCGGTGAACTGGGATGTCCCTGTCGCCGTCGCCATCGGTGCCTCGGTGGGGTGGAAGTCGGGTGTCGGCGGGAATATAACAGGCGGACGGGCGGCCGGCCGGACAGGCGGTAGGAGCCCTCATGGGCCGGCTGGCCTAATGACGATTAATAAGGAAAGTCCTGCTCCTGGTACGGTAGCCTCAGCGCAGTAGCCAGTTCGTTCCCCACGGTTCTACCGGCATCGAGGTGGGTGCGAGCAACGAGAATGTCGGGCGTACCTTGCTTCCCGACGAGGTACACACGCTCATGTGGTCGAATCTGGGTTTCAATGGGAATACCTATCGGATTGGGAACGCGCTCGACCCGCACCGCCTGGAATTGGCTGATGGGGAACCTTCCCGCTGGACCGGTCAACCGGATGCCAAGCAATTCGCCCGGTTGAACCATGACGGTATCGGTGGTGATGGTGCCCAGTGAGCCGGGCAGGTTCCGGAGAAACAGCCTGCCGAAATACGAGGCCATAGCAGCGATCAACAGCAGTTGTATCGCGGCAGCGATGCTGTGCGAGACTAGGAGAGAATAGAGAATCCCCGCAAGCACTATGACCAGAAGGCCGAGTACACCTCCCATGATCTGTTTAACGACGCCGCTGGTATCGAACTCGTATGGTAACGTGATCGCCATGACGGCCATCTCCGGCGGGAAGCGGGGAAGCGGGGAAGCACCACCGCAATCGATTCCCAGGATGCTTCTAGATCACCAAGTCGGGCCAAAGTCTCATGCGGTGGCTTAGTGCACGGGATCGTGCTGAGCACGAAGTGCCCGCGGTCCGGAGGACCGCGCCATTCGAAGAGCCCGGCCCGTAAGGGCCGGGTGGCCGTCCACGGCCAAATGAGAAATTTTGCGCCCGCGATAGG
>DASYVW010000229.1:0-6676 GCA_035936675.1 Gemmatimonadales bacterium | reverse complement strand
GGTCAACATCCACGCGGAGGCTGACCCGCCGCTTCAGCAACTGATCCCAGGCCTCGAACAGGGCGAGCTCATGAGTAGCAGCAATGGTGCGCTGCAGGCGGTACCGGTCGCCGAGCGCCGCCTGGGTGCGGCGAAAATACTCCAGTGGCTCGATTGTGGTGGTCAGCGCAGGAGTCCGCGGCGCCGCTCGACCTTCAGTTGCCGGCCGCATACCGCGCTGCTGCACCAGAGGCGGGTCTGATTGGGCGAATCGTCGCTGAAGAAGAGAGAGCAGGTCTCACCGGCGCAGCGCCGCACAAAGCGTAGCGAGTCGGCCAGGCTGGCGGCCGCAGACTGGGCGATGGCCTGGAGAATGGCCGGGCGCCGCTCCGGGGCAAACCGGACCTGCCACTCGCCGCCGACCCGGGTGAGCTGATGACAGCCGCCACCCTGTGCCAGCTGCTCGTTGATGGCCGCGATCGATGCGGTGGGAGGCTGCAGTCCGGCGTGCAGCGCCTCTGCCAGCGCCGCTAGCCGCTCCCGAAGCTGCAGCACGAGCGGGTGAGGAGGTTGACCACCATTGAGGTCGATGCTCTGTGCCGCCGACCAACGAAGCAGGGCAGCCTCATCCGCGAGGAGATCGGGTGGGGTGGGCACCCGACCCCTGGCGGTGTTGATGAAGTCGAGCCAGAGTGCATCGCCCAGCAGGGTGAACTCGGATTCCGCCATGGTCACCTAGGCCTCCGCCACCTCGACCGTGTTCCTCCCCCCACGCTTCGCCCGGTACAGCGCGTTGTCCGCTGCGGCCAGAACGCTGCTGACCGTCGTGCCGTGGTGGGGCGATTCGGCGATCCCCATGCTCAGCGTGCAGGCGCCGAATTCGGGGTTGGTCTTCTCGATCTCTCGCAGGTTCGCCTGCACCCGGGCAACGAACACCTTGGCCTCCGCCGGCTTGGTCATCGGCAGAATCACCAGGAACTCGTCCCCACCGAGCCGCCCGACCACGTCCAGCGCTCGACACTGCTTGCGGAGAATTTGGCCGACTTGCACCAGGAGGCGGTCGCCGGCGGCATGGCCCATGGTATCGTTGACCACCTTGAACCGGTCGAGGTCGAGGAGAAGAACACTGGTGTGAAGCTGATGGCGCAAGCTGCGGGAAATCTCGGCGGCAAGGCGATCCTCCAGTGCGCGCCGGTTACACAGCCCGGTCAGCTCATCGGTGGTGGCCGCGCTGTGGAGCTGCTCCACCAGCTCCGAATTCTTGAGCGCAATCGCCGCTGCGAACGAAAGGGTGCCTGCCAGCTCCGACTCGGCCCGGCCGTACAGCTTATCGCTGATCCGGGAGCCGAGGACCAGCATCGCCATGCGCTCAGCTCCGGCGTCGAGGGGGACGACCAGCTCGGCCCCGGGACCGACCAGCTCTGCAACGGAGACGTCATCGGTGCCCGTGGCGGTGCTTCCCGGCGGGAGCGCCTGATCCAGCGCGATCCGATCGATCGGTGCCGGCCGGAGCCGGTCGTTCAACGAACGAAAGACCGTGGGCATGTAGGTCTCGCCCTCCGGCCGGTAGAGGCAGGCCCACCAGGCGAAGAATACCTCCGCCATGAAGTCCAGGATAAGCTGTTCGGTTTCTTCAGTGGAATGAACCGACGAAAGGAGCCGGGCGACCTGACGCAGGGCCCGGAGCTGAAACACGGCGTCGTCCAGCGCGGCCTGTCTCTCGAGCAGAATACTCCGCAGCTCCAGCACCACACTGAGACCGAGCGCCAGCGACATCGCCACGGAGCGCATCTCTTCCGCTACCAGGGGGTCCGCGTGGATGACCACCTCGGTCTCGCCGCTGGCCAGGCGTGCCACTTCGACCGCATTCTCGAACCCCGCGGCGGGCCCCACCCGGGGGAGGGCTTCGGTGGGTGAGGTCAGGGTGAACCAGATCCGTTCACTCTGGAAACGCCGGACAAGCGCTATCCGGCAACGCTCGAACAGCTCCCCCTCGGTTCGAGAGAGCCGGCAGGCGGCTGCAAAGGCGCTGGGTAGGGTGGCAAGGGATGGGTAAGGGGTTAAACCCATGGCCTATAATACTCGGAGCCGAAGGCTGAAGGGAGCCGGAGAGACGGGTTGCGAGTCGGGCTTGGCCTGCTTAGATTGGGTCAAGCGATTGAGGAACATAGCCCTTCGGGGCCCCAGGGATTTTAGCTTTGCAGCCTGGGTGATGAAAACTGCTAAAGCTGCCTGGTCCCGGCGAGCACCTGCTCAGCCGGGATTTGTGTTTCCAGCCTCGACCACCCGAGAGTCCCTCGGTGGATCGATCTTCCCCTTCAGAGAATCGGTGATATACCGGGTCAGCAGGTCCAGGGCCCTGGGTGCGGCCTCGCGACGGCCACAGGCCGGCATCGCCTCCGGCACCTTGTACCCGTCCCCCCCGTCACAGGCCGTGTAGGCCCCAAACGCCACCACCACCGTGTCGCGCGGTCCCAGGACCGCTCCCTGGCTTCGCCGGATCTCGCCTACGATCCGGCTGCCGGAGGGGCGGTTGGGGTCGAAGGTGAACGACACCCCGGAGACCTGAAGAAACCCGCCGCTGCCGAGAACCCCGCGGGACACCCCGTGCTCCAGAAGCTGTCTCACCCCGGCACCGCTCAGCGGGAAGGTGACGACCCGGGTCTGATCGGCGAAGGGAAAGACCGCCTCGAGCTGGTGGTTGGTGACCGGGCCCGGCTTGATGGCGCTGTCCAGGCGGAGTGTGCCTGCGTTGAGCAGGGCGACATCGGCCCCGGTCCCGGCCCGCATGGCGTCCGTCACCAGATCGCCGAGCAACGACTCTTGCCGCCGCGACCCGCTGCTCGATGGCTCGATGGTCGCGCTGGTGAGGCCCACCTCGCGCACCGGTCCCAGTTGCCGATCGAGACTGTCCCTCCATGCCTCGATCACCCGTGCTGCCGCCGTGTCGGGCGGTAGTGCCTGATCGATGCGCACCAGTCCTGTCGCCTGCCGCCATTTGCCCTTTCCGCCCCAGACGGTCACGAACTGGGCGCTTCTGGCATTCGCATCCGCCTTGACGACGTGCCGATTCGAGATGACGGAGTCCTGGGCCTCGTGCTCATGGCCTCCCAGGATGAGGTCGAGTCGCGGCTCCCGCCCGAGCAGCTCGCGATCCGCCGCCATCGTCTGGTGAGTCACGCCGACGATCAGATCGGCGCCCTCGTCGGTGAGCGTTTGGATGACCCGGTGTGCGGCCGTGTCCGGATTGGAGCAGCGGACGTAGGCGGGATAGGGACCCTCGAGGGTGAGGCCGAACATCCCGACCTTATGCCCCGAGACGCGCAGGGTGTCCCACGGCACGACCGTCGGCAGCGGTTCGCCGCTGGCCAGGGTGCAGTTGGTCGAGATCCACTTGAACTTCGACTCGCCGATCCGGGCGAGGAGGGTATCGAGCGGGAAGTCGAACTCGTGGTTGCCGAAGGTGGCATAGTTGAGCTTGGCCGCGTTCAGCGCCTCCACCATCTGCCGGCCCCGGTAGAACTTGCTGGCCAGGCTCGGACTCAGCACGTCGCCGGCCAGCACGAAGAGGATCGGCCCCTGGTCGGCCAGGCGGTTCCGTACCGTGGCAACCCGGGCCAGACCACCCTGTCCGTCGGGCATGGTGTCGGCCACGTAGACGTCGTTGATCACGAGGAAGCGGACCGGCTTGAGCGGGATCGGTGGCGGGGCGTTGCCCATGCACCCGGTCGCGCTGATCAGGAGCGCAAGGATGACGCGACGGCTCACAGATATTCCTCTCTCTCCCGAAGACTTCGCACCAGGTCGGCACTCATGAGTCGCAGCTCGGTCAGCATGTCCCGTTGGGGCCAGTCGGCACGGCGGGTTAGAATTTCCAGCATCGAGCGGTACCACCAGATCGTCTGTTCCGAGCTGGCGCGCGAGACGGTGCGCAGGTACTCGACCCCCAGACGCCTGAGGGCCGTCACGGTAGAGCCGCAGGCGTGGATCTCGTCGGCCACACAGATGTCGAGCGCCCTGGGTTCCGCAATGCCGAGCTGGGCCAGGTACTCCTGCTTCTGGGCCTGCCAGGCCCGTTCGTTGCCGCGCCGGTCGAACTTGGGCTCCAGCGCATCCTTGGCCACCGCGAGCGCGACCGGTCCGAACTTGTCGCCGATTTTCCGCTCCAGCACCGGTCGCTTGTCGGGCGCGGATTCCTCCAGGACGTGGTGCAGGATGCCGGCGACGATCGTGATCTGATCACACCCGTATCGCGCGAGGATGACCGCCACGTTGGACGGGTGCGCCAGATAGTCCATCCTGGCACCCGCAGGCGCGACCGCGCCGTGATATTTGGCGGCAAAGGCGAACGCGTGATTGATCCGGTCGGAATAGCCGTGCATGCGGGGGGCGTCGATGGCTCGAGAGAATTAAGTGAAGGACGGGAAAGACGGGAAAGACGGGAAGGTGTTAATCGTTGGCCACGTTCCTTCCCGCTCCTTCCCGTCCTTCCCGCCCTTGCCGTCACGGAATCCCGAGAAGCTTATGCGTCTGCAGGCTGAGCCGCCAGCGCGGGTGGGCCAGGCAGTATTGCAGCGCGGCCGAGGTGTTGGCCTCGCGGTCGGGTCCGTCCATCGGCTGGAGGAAGTAGTGGCGGAATCCGAGCCGCTCGAACTGGTCCGGCGCCGCCCCGGCCTGCGGAAAAACCAGCTTGATCTCATCGCCACGGGTGACAACCAGCTCGGCCCCGGCCTTGGGACTCACGCAGAGCCAGTCGATGCCATCCGGGGGCGGCAGGGTCCCGTTGGTCTCGACCGCGATCTCGAAGCCTTCGCCGTGCAGCGCCTGGACCAGCTCCGAGTCCAGCTGGAGGAGCGGCTCACCGCCGGTACAGACCACGAAGCGACGGCCAGGCTCGGCCGGCGGCCAGGCGGCGGCTACCGCGGCCGCGAGCTCTCCGGCCGAGGCGAACCGTCCTCCACCGGGCCCATCCGTGCCGACAAAATCGGTATCACAGAACTGGCAGGTGGCCTGGTGCCGGTCCTGCTCTCGCCCGGTCCACAGGTTGCAGCCGGCAAAGCGGCAGAACACCGCGGCTCGGCCGGTGTTGGCCCCTTCGCCCTGGAGGGTGTAGAAAATCTCCTTCACTGCGTACGTCATAGCTGTGGTCGAGCGCTGTCATCCTGAGCGCAGCGGCTGTCATCCTTCGCTACGCTCAGGATGACATTCGACGCCCGGATCACCGGCCACCACCGACTGTCTGATACGGCGCCGGATCCTCCAGCCCCGCTTCCCGGAACCCCTTGAGCCGAAGCAGGCACGCGTCGCACCGGCCGCATGCGGCACCGTCGGGGCTCGGATCGTAGCAGGTGAGGGTGATGGCGTAGTCCACGCCCAGGGCCAGGCCGCGCTCGATGATCTCGCGCTTGGAGAGCGAGATCAGGGGAGTGTGGATCGTCATCCTGCGCCCCTCTTCGGCTCCGGCTCGCGTGGCCAGGTTGGCCATCTCCTGAAAGGCGCGCATGTATTCCGGCCGGCAGTCGGGATACCCGCTGTAATCCATGGCGTTCGCGCCCATGAAAATGTCGGATGCGCCGAGCACCTCGGCCCAACCCAGCGCAAACGCCAGGAAGATCGTGTTGCGAGCCGGCACGTATGTCGGGGGAATTCGCTGGCCGATCTCTTCCAGCGGGGTGTCCTTCGGCACGTCCAGCTCCCCAGTGAGCGCGGAGCCGCCGAAGGCGCGAAGATCGATGTCGAGGACTATGTGCTTTCGGATACCCAGACGCTCGGCGACCCTACGCGACGCCTCCAGCTCGGCCGCGTGCCGCTGGCCGTACCGGAAGCTGAGCGCGTGCACATCGAATCCCTGATCGAGCGCAATGGCTGCGGTGGTGGCTGAGTCCATCCCGCCGCTCAGGAGCACCACCGCTGTGGGTTTCGTCATGAAGGAAAGTTATCCCGCCCATCCTTTTGCAGCACATGCCGGAGCGCGCTCTCCAGATCGGGCTGCCCGAAGCGATACCCCGCCTGAAGCAGCCTGGCCGGCACGGCGCGGATACTCGACAGGATGGTGCTCTCGGCCATATCGCCGAGCGCGAGCCGGAGCGCCCACTCGGGCACGGCAAAGAGGACAGGGCGTGACAGCACCCGCGCGAGGGTCCGGGTGAAGTCGCGGTTGGTTACAGGCGCGGGCGATGTGACGTTGACCGGACCCTGGAGATCATCGTCAACCAGCGCTTGCTGGAGGGCCTGCACCGCATCGTCGATCGAGATCCAGCTCATCCACTGCCTGCCACTGCCGAGACGGGCCCCGAGCCCCAAACGGAAGGGCAGGAGCATCTTTCCCAGCGCGCCGCCCGCGGGGCTGAGCACCACGCCGAATCTCGGGTGCACCACTCGAATGCCTTCGACCCGGGCCGGCTCCGCCGCTTTCTCCCACTCCCGGGTCACCGACACGAGGAAGTCCCGGTCGGGATCGCCCGGTGGGCTCGCTTCGGTGAGCACCTCGTCACCGCGGTCCCCATAGATCCCCACCGCCGAGGCTGAAACCAGTACCTCGGGAGGACGTTGCAGACCGGCCAGGGTCTCACTGAGAAGGCGGGTACTTGCCACCCTGCTGGAACGGATGTGTGCCTTCCGCTCGGTGGTCCACCGGGCTCCGACGTTCTCCCCCGAGAGGTGAACCACCGCATCCGCGCCCTCGAGCGCGGCCGGG
>DASYVW010000228.1:0-7729 GCA_035936675.1 Gemmatimonadales bacterium | reverse complement strand
GCTTCTTGCGATGTAGACCGCGGCAGCGAGAAGTACCCGTACGTTCTCGTCGGGCGGGTTCTCGAAGCCACATAGATAAACTAGGCGTCACAAAGGCAAGCAAGCTCGATGGAGTGATTGAGGTTATCAGGCGAGGTTGGGATCGCACAAAGTTCCTGCTGGCCGAGTGCCCGGCGCTTAAGCCGCCGTTCCCACGCTCGTTTGTGCCCTTTCGTCCTCACCTTACCCTACCACTTGATCATCTTGCACGAGCCACGTCGGTAAGCGCCTCCGCCTCCGGTCGCCATTTCGAGAATGGTTTGGTAGTTGGGTTGGAAGCAATTTCTCTAGAGTGGAATAGCCGACGCTGCTCAGATTCCACCACAGCCGGGCGCTTCAACAGATACCATTCTGGGCCTTGCCAGAAGCACTGATTCTGACGCTGGTGCGGCCGCGCCGTCCGTCTTACCCCCGAGAAGACTCAGGGACCGTCATCCTACCTGGCTGCAACAGTTTCTCAGGCTCAATTAATTGATTCAGGTACTTTTCAGGTACTACGCGTAGAAACGGCCACCAGCGCTCGGTGGCCGTCCGTTTGTTAAGGCATGTTGTCGAAGGGGATTACCTCGAATGGCCAGGGAGGGAATTGAACCCCCGACACGCGGATTTTCAGTCCGCTGCTCTACCAACTGAGCTACCTGGCCGTTGGGGCGGGAAATATAGGAAGGGGGTAGGGTTAGGCCAAGTGAAGCTGTGGAGTTGACGACGAGTTTCGGCCCCCTCCCCTTCGCTACGCTGCGGGTCAGGGTGACAGCCGTCCTCTGCCCCTTCATATTTCCCCCCCATGCCGCCGCCCCGGTTCGCGAATCTCACCGTCCTGGCTCACCCTCTCATACAACACAAGCTCTCCATCCTCCGGGACAAGCACACCAGCACCCGGGACTTCAAGCAACTGGTGAGCGAGATCGCGACACTGATGGCCTACGAGGTAACCAAGGACCTCCCTACGGCCCCAGTCGAGATCGAGACCCCGCTGGAACGCACCACCGGCCGCCAGGTCTCCGGCAAGAAGCTGACCCTGGTGCCGATCCTCCGGGCAGGCCTGGGCATGGTGGACGGCATCACCCAGCTCATACCCTCCGCACGGGTGGGTCACATCGGGCTCTATCGCGACCATCAGACGCTCGAGCCGGTGGATTACTACTTCAAGATTCCATCCGACGAGGTCGAGCGCGACTTCTTCATCCTGGATCCCATGCTCGCCACCGGGGGCTCCGCCGTCGCCGCGGTCAGTGCCCTCAAGAAGGCGGGGGCCAAGCGGATTCGTTTCCTGTCCCTGGTGGCGGCACCCGAAGGCGTGGCCCGGATGCTCAAGGCGCATCCCGACGTGGCGATCTTCGCTGCCGCCCTGGACCGCGAGCTCAACAAGTTGGGCTACATCCTGCCTGGTCTCGGCGACGCCGGCGACCGGTTGTTCGGGACTAGATGAGCGATACTCGTCTCACCTTCTGGGGCGCCGCCGGCCAGGTCACCGGCTCCATGCACCTCCTCGAGGCCGCCGGAGCCCGCATTCTGCTGGATGCCGGACTGTTCCAGGGCCGGCGGTCGGAGGCCCACGCGCTCAATGCCCGGCTTCCCTTCGACGCCCGGCGCATAGATGGCGTGGTGTTGAGTCATGCTCACATCGACCACTCCGGGCGGCTGCCGCTCCTGGTCAAGGACGGTTTTCATGGCCCGGTGTACGGGACCTCCGCCACGCGCGACCTCAGCGCGGTCATGCTCGCCGACGCCGCACACATTCAGGAGAAGGACTACGAGTTTCTCCGACATCACGGCAAAGCCGCGCCGGACAGTGAGCCGCTCTACACCCTACGCGACGCGCTCGCGGTGCAGGACCACATGCACGGCGTGCCGTATCGGCGGGTCTTCTACCTCCGCAAGCATCTGGCACTGGAGTTCCTGGAGGCCGGTCACATCCTCGGCTCGGCCACGGTCGACCTTCGGGTGACCGAAGGCGGCAGCCATCGCCTGGTGTACTCCGGCGACATCGGCCGAAGCGGACTCCCCATCGTTCGGGACCCCGACCCTCCCTCGGGACCGATCGACACCCTGATCATCGAAGCGACCTACGCCGACCGGCAACATGAGTCGTTCGCCGACACGGAAGCCCACTTGGGCGAGGCGGTTCGTCGCACCGCAGCCCGCGGCGGCAAGGTGTTGATACCGGCGTTCGCGGTGGGCCGGGCTCAGGAGCTGATCTACAGCCTGCATCGGCTCTTTCGGGCCGGCCGGATCCCCTCGATCCCGATCTACGTCGACAGCCCGCTCGCCATCGACATCACTACGGTGTTCCTCATGCACCCGGAGGTCTTCGACCGGCGGGAGGAGCTGATCGAGGCCACCAGTGAGCTGTTCGACTTCCCACTGCTCCGCTACGTGCGCGAGGTCTCCGACTCCAAGGCGATCGACTCCGCAGACGGGCCGGCGGTGATCATTGCCGCGTCCGGCATGGCCGAGTCGGGCCGCATCCTCCATCATTTGGCGCACGGGATCGGCGATGAGCGGAATCTGATCCTCTTCGTCGGGTTCCAGGCGGAGCACACCCTGGGCCGGCGGATCGAGAGCGGTCAGGATGTCGTCCGTATTCTGGGGCAGGAACACCAGCGGAGAGCCGAAGTGGAGACCATCGGGGGGTACTCAGCCCATGCCGACCGGGACGAGCTTCGGGCCTGGGTCCGCAGGCTCGGCGGGCCCATCCGCCGGGCCTTTGTGGTGCACGGTGAGCCTGCGTCCCTCGAGGCCATGGCTGCAATCCTCCGCGAGGAGGGGGTCAGTGACGTCCATGTGCCCCGTCACGGGGAGTCGTTCGATCTCTAAGGGGAGGGATCCGGTGGCTCGACCTCTCCTGCGGCGACTGGGCCGAGCCTTCGGCCTGATCCTCCTGGCTGCCGTCTCCATATACACTGTGGCGCTGGTGACGGTCCTGGTGGTCAGTCAGCAGGATCAGCGTCGGGCGGTCGACGCGATCGTGGTGCTCGGCGCCGCCCAGTACAACGGACGACCCTCCCCGGTACTCCGGGCCAGACTGGACCACGCGCTCCGCCTATACAATGAAGGGTACGCTCCCCGGATCGTGGTCACCGGCGGCGTGGGCCGGGGCGACACGACCAGCGAAGCAATTGTGGGACGGCACTATCTCCTCGCGCGCGATGTCGTGCCGGGGGATGTCGTAGTCCAGCCGCAGGGACGCTCCACCCAGGCCTCGATGACGGCAGTGGCCGACTGGCTGGACGCGGAAGGCCTGCACAGTGTGCTCCTGGTGAGCGATCCCTTTCATATGTACCGGCTTCGCCTGGAGGCGCGGCGAACCAATCTTGAAGCGTACACCTCCCCCACCGAGAGCAGTCCGATCTCGGATAACCCTGTGGTCGAGCTGCGCTACCTTGCGGCGGAGGGGTTCAAGATTCCCGTTGCCTGGGTCCGGGCGACACTGTCTCCGTCCACCTCTCACCCTCACGTCCCATGACGCTCGTTTCCTCGGAACGATTGTACAGCGGCCGGGTGATCAACCTGGACCGGGATACGGTGCGTTTCCCCGATGGGTCCACCGGCGAGCTGGAGATAATCCGGCATCCGGGCGCGTCCGCGGTCGTTCCCTTTCTGGATGAACCTCGCGGGGCCGATCCCCGGATTCACCTCATTCGCCAATTTCGCCACGCGGCCAATGGCCCCATCTGGGAGATCCCGGCCGGGCGGCTCGATCCAGGCGAGACCCCGGCAACCTGCGCCCAGCGCGAGCTCGAGGAAGAGATCGGCATGACCGCCGATGTGTTGGCCCGGCTCATTACGATCTACACCACCCCCGGCTTCACCGACGAGAAGATCCACCTGTTCCTGGCCCACGAGCTGAAGAAGGGGGTGCATCGGCGGGAGCCCGACGAGTTCATGGAAGTGCACACTCGGCGTTGGTCCGAGGTCATGGGCATGGTGCGGACGGGCGAGATCCAGGACGGGAAGACGCTGGCCGCGTTGCTCTACATCCAGTGCTTCAGACGCTGAGGCCGGGTCTGGCCGCGGCTTACCTCACCCTCTCGGCAGCGATACGTTTCTCCCATGCCTGCACATTCGATGGATGCGTTGTTTCGATCCCTGAACAAGGGCGAAGTGGCGCCGGTGTACTATTTGCACGGACACGAGGACGTGCTCAAGGACGAGGCGGTCCGGATGATTCTCGACCGGACGCTCGATCCCGGTCTGCGGGATTTCAACTTCGATCAGCGATCGGCTGCCCAGCTCGACCCGGAAGAGATCCACTCCCTCTGTAACACGCTGCCAATGCTGGCGGAGCGACGGGTCGTCGTGCTCCGGGACGTAGAAGGCTGGAAGCGGAAAACGAAGGGAAGAGCCGAGTTCCTGCGCTATCTTGAGCGGCCCAGCCTCGAGACGGTCGTGGTTCTGGTCCAGGGATCTGGAGAGGACGCCGAGGACAAGGAACTGTCCCGCGGAGCGTACACCGTGAGGTTTGACCCCCTCCCTGCCGACCGGGCGGAGAGATGGGCCATGCGACGGGCGGATCAGCTCGGCCTCACGCTGGACCCCGAGACAGTCCGCCATCTGGTGCGGTCCGTCGGATCCGATGTCGGGGCGCTCCAATCGGAGCTTGCCAAGCTTGCCTCGCTACCCTCGGACGAGACCCTTACTCCCGAGCGACTCGGCGAGCTGGTCGGGATCCGGCACGGCGAGACCCAGTGGGACTGGCGTGAGGCCGTGTTGAACGGAGAGACTGGGCGCGCCGTCGCCGTTCTCTTGACGGTGCTGGGCCAACCGGGTGTGTCGGGGGTCAGGCTGGTGACGCAGCTGGGCACGGCCCTCGTGGGCCTCGGCATTACCCGCACACTCTACGACAAGGGCCTTCGCGGACCCAAGCTGGAGGATGCGGTGGTCAAGGTCCTGCTCAAGAACCGTCCGTACGGTCTTCTGGGATACAAGGAGGAGGCGGCGAGTTGGGCCCGGTGGGCGCCACAATGGCCCGTCTCCCGTATCCGGGCCGCGCTCCGAGCCGCCCGCACCACCGATGAGTCGCTCAAGAACACCACGGTATCGGATGAACGCGGGCTCCTCACCGATTTGGTGCTACAAGTGACGATGACGAAAGGCGGAGAAGACGGAAATGCCGGAGAAGGCAGGAGCGTGAAACAGGCAGGATCCAATCAGGTGCGCCGTCTGGTGACCAGGGCATTGGTACTTTGCTCCCTCCTCTCCGCCTTGCCCGCCTTCTACGCCCTCTCTGCCCAGACCGACCCGCGTCTGGTCGACGTTATCCGCGATGCTCAGGAAGGTCAGGGCGACTCGGCCCGGATCAAGGTGCAACGACTGCTGGCGACCACCCCTCCAGCCGATACGCTGTATCCCCAGATCCTCTACACCCAGGCCATGGTGGCGACCGATGCCGCCGAGATGCGCCGCCAGCTTCAGCGCGTCGCGGTAGAACACTCGTCCAGCAGCTGGGCCGACGACGCGCTCCTCCGGCTGGTGCAGCTTGACTACGCCAGTGGCAACCTGGATGGAGCGGCCCGCAACCTGGAGCGTCTCCGGCGCGACTACCCGGGCAGCACGCTCCTGCCCCAGACGTCCTACTGGGCTGCGCGCACCTACTTCGATCAGAAGAACCCGGTCCTGGCGTGTCGCTGGCTCGCGGACGGTCTGGCCGCCTCGCGCGGCAACGTCGAGTTGGAGAATCAGCTCGGCTACCTGAACCAGCGCTGCCCCCAGTTGGCAATCGATTCGGCCCCGCGGGCTTCGGCGGACTCGCCTACGACCGTGGCCAGCGCTCCGCGAGACACCATATTCGCGCGCCGCGCAGACAGCACTTCGACGATGACCCCGGCGTCGCCCCCGAAGCCGACTCGGCCGGACACCACGAGCCGAACGCCAACGGCACGGCCTGCCCCGACGTTGCCATCGGGCGGGCGCTTCCGGGTTCAGGTCACCGCGGTACGCACCGCGGCGGCGGCAGACGCCATTGCCAGGAAACTCAACGCACGCGGGCTCGCGGCAGTGACCGTCGCGGATGCTGGACTGTATAAAGTGCGGGTGGGGAACTACGCGAGCCGGGCAGAGGCACTGGCCGCAGTACCACAGATCAAGGCCAAGCTCGGGGGCAGCCCATTCGTGGTCGCGGAGCCCTAGCGGCGGCCGCACTATGCGGCATCGTTCTCCTCTTTCTGCTATCGGCTTGTAGCTCGAGGCCGGCGCCCCCACCTCCGGTCGCCCCCCATCAACGAGACGAATGCCGTCTATCCGGGGACTCGGCTGCCTCTCTCGACACCTTCACCGTCGCTTTGACGGATCCGGTGGATTGGGCGCGAGTATCTACCCCCGCAAACGACAGCGAGCGACTCCTCTACCGCCAGCTCTTTGAGACGCTGGTTCGGGTTGACTGTCGGGGGGAGATCCGCCCCGGTATTGCGGTTAGTTGGAGCAGCGACAGCACCGGCCGCACCTGGACCTTCACCTTTCCCGAGCCCGGTCAGCTCGCGGACCACCCACCGATAACGGCTGGAGCTGTTGCATCGAGCTGGAAGGCTCGTGAGTCCGGCGTCCAAGCCCTGGGAATCGACTCTGCGGTTGCCCTGGACGACCGCACGCTGCGGGTTACCCTGCGGGCGAGCCGGGACAGTGCCCCCCGTCTCTTTGCCGATCCGCTCCTCTCCGTACACCACCGCTTTGCTGCGGTGCACGACCCCTCGGGGCGGGTGGTCGTTCCGAACGATCCCCCTGTCGACTTCGAGCTGAGCCCGGGCGGCGATCCGCGGGACGCGCTCGACCGCGGTGTTGATCTCGTGGTCACTCGTGACCCGGCCGTCGCCGAATACGTCGCGAGCCGACCGGAGTTCGTGACCTCGCCGCTGCCCTGGAGCCGCACATACGCCTTGCTGCAGTTCGCCGGCACTCAACCGATCAGCGGGATACCCGGGGCGGACTCCCTACGTCGCTCGCTGGCCAGTGATGTGGTCCAGGCAGAGGCGCGTCCGGCGCAGCCGCCCTTCTGGTGGAGTGGCCCTCAATCCTGCAGCCAGGATGGGTTGATGGGGGTGACCATGCCCACGGCACCACGCCTCGTCTATTCCCGAACGGATGAGATCGCCAGGGCACTGGCGGAGCGGATCGTCGCCCTATCCGGAAACACCCAGTTGAGAGCTGCGGGCCTCGGCGAAATCGACTTTGCTGCCGCGCTCCGGGACCGTCGGGAGCGGGGCTACATCGTGTTCTTGCCCCGTAATGTCGCCGCGCCATGTCACGCGTCGGCCGCCTTACCCACCGGCGGATGGCTCGAGCCGCTGATCGACACCCGGGCTCGGGCGATCGTGCGCCGTGGCGCTCCCCCGCTCTCCATCGACTGGGATGGTGGCATCAAGGTGATCGGCAAGGAAGAGAGATCGAGGGACTCACGGTGAGCTTTCGCACTCGTCTCTTTTTCGCGCTGGTCCTGGCCGTGCTGGTTCCGCTGGGAGCTCTGGCCTACGGCGTCCGGAGCGAGATGGAGCGGCGTTTGACGAGTGAGTATGAGGGCAGAATCCGGTCGCTGGTGTCGGTGATAGCTGCCGACCTCGATGGAGAGAGCCGGACAGTAGCCGCCCGGCTGAGGGCACTCGCCTCGGAGCTCGCCCGGAGCGATCGCTTTCGGCTCGCGGCTCTTCGGGGCGAGCCGTCATCGCGGCGCTACCTTCTCGACTACGCCGGCAACTCC
>DASYVW010000227.1:0-2577 GCA_035936675.1 Gemmatimonadales bacterium | reverse complement strand
AAGCTCAATCTTCCAGCGGACGGTCGGCAGGCCAGGGTTCGGGGCCACACTCTGAGGAAAATGGATCCCGCCATGGCTCTGAGCCATCAGATCAGCGCCGCCGCTAGACGGTGGCCTGACCACCTTGGTCCACCAGCACCCCTCGTGCAATAGCCACGGACATGGCCAACGAGCGCGCTCATCGTCGTGCCGGGCCGAATAACGCCGCGTGCGGCATCGCGTGGGCGATCCTGCCGTGAGGCCACATCCGTCGATTGAAGCTGACCCCCAGCCGCACCGAGTCCGCGTCACGGAATCGCTCATCCCACGACAGCTGACCGGTCGCACGGTCGAGGCGGGCGATTAGCACGCGTGCCTCGCCGTCGTCCTGTCCAGTGATCACGATCCGGTCACTCCCGGGGTCGAGCGCGGACCAGTGCGGCAGGAACGTCGAGTCGGTCCGAAGCGCCGACACCTCGACGGGATGCGAGGGCTCCGCGAGATCGAGACTCACGATGCTGTGATCGTACGCGATGGGCACGACCCAATAGCGACCGGCTGCCACCGGCACCGCGCAGCCCACTCGGCGCGGTTCGCGCATCGAGTGTACCAGTTCGACCTGCGGACTCCCGGTCTCGAGTCCCGTCAATAAGTAGAAGCCACAGTAGTAGGTATTGAGCAGCGCCGTGCGCCCGCCGGGCAGGGCGCGAATCTCGAACGGATAGTACTGTATCGAATCACCCGCCAGCGGCGGCACCGCGATGGTATGGAGCAGGCGGAGGTCGGAGAGCCGCCAGATCTGGATCACGTCCGCCGTGCGCTCAGAATCCATGGGTGTGCTGGTCGTCACCGCACGGTCGATGGCGGGGAGCACCTCAACGCCATAGGTGCGGATGCGCGCGCCGGGAAAGGCGGCATCGGCCGCAGAGCTGCTCCGAAGCAGCCGGCCTGCCGTGTCGAACTCGGCCAGACCGCCGGGGTTACCGGGGAGGGAGCCGTTCCCAAACTGCAACGTTGCGATGACGTTTCCATGGGGAAGCCGGGCAAAGCTATGCGGGCGCCGGAACCCGGGGACGGTGTCGATGCGATGAGCCACGCGTGGCATGAGCGGGTCGGAGAGATCGATCAGGAAGATCCTCCCCGTCATGTAGTCGCTCGCGAACAGCGTGCGACCAGCCGGGAGGGCGAATTCGGTGTGGTGCGCCATCACGCCCGCGATCCCAACCTCCTTGGAGGCGAGCACCTTCCCGTAGGTGCCGCTCGTTGGATCGGCATCGAGGACAGCGAGGAAGTCACTGGCGCCTGCGATCGGATGGTGCATGCCGCCGGGGGCCGAATCAGCACCATGCGGTCCGGCCCAGATGAAGAGGTATTTTGCTGGAGCACCGCGGGGGGCGGCGTGGTTCGTGGAGCATCCCAGGGTCGTGGTGGCCGCCAGCAGCAGGAGTGCCCAACGCACCCTGGATCCAAGCGCAGTTCTTGTCATGTCGTCTTCTCCCTTTGCTAGCTCAGACGAATGAATCGGGGCTGTCAGACACTGGTCAGACACGGTACACTGCTATCCCAGAGTGCCGCGATTAGGCCACGCGGTAGGTGGTACAGAAGGCACATTCTACTCTCCAGACATCTGGATCTCTTGGGGGTGCCGGCACCGCAAATCGCCGAGCCGTTCTGCATCACCGAGGGTTGTCGAGCCGGTTATGCTCGCCTGCTCCTCGACCTGTTCGTTCATGGGCCTGGCGGAGGAAGATCTCGGGGCGGATCCCAGGGTGGTGGGTCTGCAGCAAGCTGCTCCCGTAGGTGGCGCTGAATCACGAGCTCGGAGCGGCCGAGTTCAGGGCCCACGTCCACCTGATATACTTCGCGAAAGTCACGGTACGCCGGCCGTGCGACATTGTCCCACCACCCATCAGGATGATGACAGTCAGCTTCCCACAGGCCCTCTATCCCCTCTATCCCCTCAACATACCGCTCGAGTATCCGGGCCACTTCCTCGTCAAGCGGGTCACGAATGCCGGGACCTTTCGCCTCAAGCACAAGCTGCTCTTCATCGCCAACGCGCTCAAACAACATCACATCGGCTTGGAAGAAACCGACGACGGGATCTGGTCGATCCACTTCGGGACGGTGCTCTTGGCGAAAGTCGACGAACGCGAGATGATCATTCGAGATTGACCCAGTGTTCACCCTCACCTAACGAAGTGTTACCTATCCTCCCGGTCAACTTCGTTACCCATCATCCCGGTTGCACACCAGGAGACCTAACAAGCGCTTGAAACTGAGGGCGCACACTCGCGGCCCATCTGGCGTGTCGATATGGGCGGCCCGGTTGGCCCAAGCGACCCGAGGCCTGAAGCGTAGCTCCCACACGGTCGGGATATTGATTAGCACGTTGGGGGATAGCCGCGCCCGCGCCTTGCCATTATCCTTCCCGTCTGCCCCCGCCCGCGCACCCGCGGTTTCTCGGCGCTAGTCCCGGCACGGGAGGGAGACCGGACAATGACTGACCGCAAGCCGTTAACGCCAGAATCCGCCGCACCTGTCCCCGATAACCAGAACTCCCAGACGGCCGACCGAACGGGACGCTGTTGCTTGAGG
>DASYVW010000226.1:0-3623 GCA_035936675.1 Gemmatimonadales bacterium | reverse complement strand
GCCGACACAATCTTGGAGTTGCCCGTCGTGACATCGGTCACGTGGGCAGTGGCGGTCACGGCGATGGTGCCGTTAGTCGGGCTCGGGCTGACGGCCACGTTCGATACAACCGGTGGCTCCTTGTCAATGATCAGAGTGGTGCAAGCATCGGCGGCGGTGAAGAGACTCGTATTACCAGCCGCATCGGTGCCGCGGACGCAGACCGTGTGATTCCCATTGGTCAATGCCGCGACCGTAGCCGCCGGGATCGTCGCGGTGACGTTCTCCGTTGCCGAGTTGAAGCTCCCGTCGGACGCGGTCATCGGGTGGGTGGGGCCGCCATCTATGCTGTAGACGGCCGACACCACGTCGGAGTTGCCGGTCGCGGCGTCGTCCACCGTAGCCGTGGCGGTGACGTCGATGGAGCCGTTGGTCGGGTTCGGGTCGACCGCCACGTTCGAGACAACCGGCGGCTCCTTATCCACGGTCAGGGTGGCACAGGCACCGGCGTCGGCGAAGGAGCTCGTGTTCCCCGCGGCATCGGTACCCTTAACGCAGACCTGGTGAGTCCCGTTGCTGAGTGCGGCAACCACGGCCGCCGGGATCGTCGCGGTGACATTTTCCGTCGCCGAGCTGAAGCTCCCGTCCGACGCAGCCATCGCGATCGCAGCCCCGCCATCGATGCTGTAGAAGGCTGAAACGATCTTGGAGTTGCCGGTCGTAGCATCGGTCACGTGCGCGGTGGCGGTCACGGCGATGGTGCCGTTGGTTGGGCTCGGGCTGACCGCCACGTTCGATACGACCGGCGGCTCCTTATCCACCGTCAAGGTGGCGCAGGCGCCGGCGTCGGAGAAGTCGCTCGAGTTCCCCGCTGCATCGGTACCCTTAACGCAGACCTGGTGAGTCCCGTTGGTAAGTGCGGCAACCACGGCCGCCGGAATGTTGGCGGTGACGTTTTCGGTGGCCGAATTGAAGCTCCCGTCCGACGCGGCCATCGCAACCGCTGCACCGCCATCGATGCTGTAGAACGCTGATACGATCTTCGAGTTGCCGGTCGTGGCGTCGTCCACCTTGGCGGTAGCAGTCACGGCGATGGTGCCGTTGGTCGGGTTCGGGCTGACCGCCACGTTGGAGACGACAGGCGGCACGGGGTCATAGGTTACGGTGTTGTCGGTGCTGGTTGACGCCGTATTGCCGTTCCCCGCGGCATCGGTCGCCTTCCCAGCTCCGATGGCGGCAATAACGGTTCCGCCGTTGGTCATGTCACTGACCGCCACGTTGTACGTCGTTCCGCTGCCAGTAACCGTGCCGATTGTTGCCCCTGCCGTCCCGCTCACCGTGACGTCCCCGGTCGCGAAGTCGGTGACGATTTCGCTGAACACCACGGTGAAGTTGATCGGCGAGGCGCTGGTGGGGTCGGTCTGCGCGGCGGCTTGGTTGATCGTGACCGTCGGCGGCGTCTTGTCGTAGGTGACGGAGTTATCCGTGCTGGTCGATGCTAGATTCGCGTTCCCCGCGGCATCGATGGCGACACTGGCCCCAATGGTTGCGATCACGGTTCCGTCGGTGGTCATCCCGGTGACGGCGACGTTGTACGTCGTCCCGCTGCCACTTACGGTAGCAGTCGTAGCCCCTGCCGTCCCACTCAACGTGACATCACCCGTGGCAAACCCAGTAACGATCTCGCTGAACTCAACCGTGAAGTTGATGGGCGAGGCATTCGTCGGATCCGCCTGCGTGGCTGCCTGGTTGATGGTTACGGTCGGCTTTGTAGTGTCATAAGTGACCGTATTATCCGTGCTGGTCGATGCCACGTTCGCGTTTCCCGCAGCATCGGTCGCGACGCCCGCCGCGATCGTCGCAATCACAGTTCCGTCGGTGGTCATCCCACTGACCGCCACGTTGTAGGTCGTGCCGCTCCCGGTCACTGTGGCTGTCGTCGCGCCCGCCGTTCCACTCAGCGTGACATCGCCAGTCGCGAATCCGGTGACAGATTTGCTGAACACGACCGTGAAGTTGATTGTAGAACCGCTCGTCGGGTCGGCCTGTGCAGCCGCCTGATTGATGGTCACACCCGGCGCATCAGTGTCCACGCTAAAGTCGGCGGCACTTTCGAGGTTACCACCAAAGCTGGTCCAGGGAGCACTGGCGGCGCCGTTGTTATCCACTGCTCGGGCTTGCCAGTGGTAGCTGGTCCCATTGACCAAGCTGCCGACGGTCACCGAGGCGGTGCTTCCGCTGGCCAATAGGGCCGACTCGGCCGTCGCCACGTCAGCGAACGCCGTACCGACTGGTTTGACTTCCACCTGGAGCTTGACGGTGTTGCCGGCATCGGGGTCACTCACTACGCCCTTCAACACCACAGATGTCTCGTTGGTAGCTCCGCCGGTGGGAATGCTCGTCGTGCCGTTCGACCTGAACTGCGCCAGGGTCGCGGGAGCGTTCGGCGCGGCGTTGTTCGCGACGACGTTGAACAGATCGCTGTTCACCGTGAAGGTGTTGCCGCCAACGTTGGCGGTTGCGCTCAGTCGATACCCGTTGCCCGCATTGTTGATCCTGCAGCCCGCGAAGGCCGCGACTCCGTTGGTCGCGCCGAGCGGATTAGTGGTACAGGTCAATGTGCCTCCAGACGGATTCGTCTGGATTGCTAAAGTGATGCTAGCTGCGCTGCCCTGACCTGATGTCACTGTGTTTCCGTTCGCGTCCTGAGCCGCAACGGTCGGTTGCTGCGGGAACGCAACGCCTGCCGTCCCGCCACCGGGCTGAACCGTGAATCCCAACTGTGTAAATGGACCTGCCGCGATGTTGAACGCATTGCTGATTCCGTCGGCAAGACCGGTACTGGTCGCGCGGAGAGTATATCCTGTTCCGCTCTTGTTGATCGATAGACCGGGGAATGTGGCTACACCAGCAACGGCACTTTGTGTAAGGGTGCCACTTAGCGTGCCACCGCCTGGATTGTTATCTATAGCTAGTGTGATAGAGGTAGAGGTTGAAATCAGATGATCGGCTGCATCACGTGTTTGCACGGTTAGTGCAGGTGAGAACGCTTGTCCCGCGGTTCGGTCAGACGGCTGCTGTACAAATGCCAGCTTCGTGGCCGGGCCTATCACGCTGAGTACAGCGTCAGCTGTTCTGCTACCACCACTACAAGTAGCACCAGGAGAAGCGGTCACAGTAATGGTGAAGTCGCCCGGTGGCGTGGCGCTCGGACCACTTGCGGTTGTCGTTATGCTCAGAGCTGAAGTCTTGGGAGTATTGTTAGCAGCGCCCGTAACGGAGGTAGGGTTAAAAGTCGCGGCTGCACCCGTCGGGAGGCCACTAATACTCAGTGATGCCGTACAGGCTGTGTTGTTTCCACCAAAGGGGACAGTGACAGTGTAGTTGGCAGTACCGCCCACGAGCACTGATTGTGGAGTGGGAGTGACGGTTACTCCATTATTGATATTTGAGTCTGTGAACTGCACTGTCAGACTGCGTCCAGTAGCTCTGCTAGTCGCCACTAGCGTGAACTTGACGTCCAGGTCTCCCTCGTCCACGACATAAGTCGAGTCGTGGAACATCCCGTCCTCACCGACATTCACCGTCCACGTAAGCGGGTCGTGCGTCTGCGGGTTATCCGTGAGCACGATGTCCAGCACGTC
>DASYVW010000225.1:0-2250 GCA_035936675.1 Gemmatimonadales bacterium | reverse complement strand
GCGAAGATCTCGAGCTGAGGCTTGGTGTTGACCTTGGCCGAATCGCTCAGCAGCAGGTTTCGGTTGGTCTGCTTGGCGTTCGTCTTCTGGGCCTCCGGCGTGACGAACACCTTTCCATTGAACACCGCGCGGGAGCGATCGTCGAGGACCCCCTTGTAGACCTCCCAGCTCCGGCAGTTGGGCTGATCGTGGTAGATCACCGTATGGTTGTCGACCAGCTGCTCGCCACGGGTGAGATAGAGGCCGTACATGAGGGCCTCGACGTTTTCCCCGTTCAGCCGGACGTGGAGGTTGTGCCGGGCCAGGGCACCGCCCATGGCCATCGAGAACGACCGGTAATGGCTGTCCCGATACTGGTCGACGTGGGTCGATCCGATATGGTAGGCCCGCTCGCTCTCTCGCTGGATCCTGGTGTGCTCCAGCCAGGAATTGGCACCGGCCACCACCTCTGTTACGGCGTTGGTCCAGTAAGTGCCCGCGGGCGCGAGCGTCACGTAGCTCTCGATGACCGATGCCCGCGCACCGGGCTCGACGACGATCAGGTTGCGGGGGTGGGTCACGCGGCCGGCTGCCTCGTCGGTTGTCACGAAGACCAGGTGTACCGGACGGGCTACATCGGTATTCGCCGGCACATGCACGAACCCGCCTTCCCGCATGAACGCTGTACTGAGCGCGGTGAAGGGGCTCGACACCGTAGGAGCGTGGCGCCCGAGGTGAGCCTCGATCACGGCCCCATCGGTATTGAGGGCCTCGCTCAGGCTTCCCACCCGAAGTCCGGGCGCCAGCACCCCAACCGAGCTCAGAGCCTCGCTGAACACGCCGTTGACGAATACCAGCGTGGTCCACTCGGGGTGCCCGAAGACGAATGAGTCGAGTTGCTCACGGCTGACCGCGGCGGAGCCGATGGCCGACCGCCATGGGCTTTGCGCGATCGGCCCCACCGGGGTGAAGCGCCATTCCTCGTCTCGTGAGGTGGGGAAACCCGTTGCGGCAAAGCGATCCATAGCCGTGCGGCGAATGGAGTCGAGCCATTCGGGAGCCTCTGCGGTGGCAGTGCCGCTCTGGGCTTCGAAGTCCTGCAGGAATGCCTCGGTCACGACGCTGCTCCGACCCCTTCCTCGAGCCATTCGTACCCCCGCGCTTCGAGCTCGTGCGCCAGGTCCTTTCCGCCCGACTTTACGATCCGTCCGGCTGATAGCACGTGTACCTGGTCGGGGATGATGTGATTGAGCAGCCGCTGATAGTGGGTAACCACGACGGTGGCTCGATCAGGGCGCCGGAGGGCATTGACTCCGTTGGCCACGATGCGCAGCGCGTCGATGTCCAGCCCGGAGTCGGTTTCGTCCAAAATGGCAAGCTTCGGTTCCAGCACCGCCATCTGGAGGATCTCGTTTCGCTTCTTCTCGCCGCCGGAGAATCCCGAGTTGACCGCGCGACTCATGATTTCCGGGCCCCACTCGACCAGGCGAAGTTTCTCCTCGAGCAGGTCGAGGAAGTCCATCGAGTCAACCTCCTCGAGCCCCCGTGCCTTTCTGATCTCGTTGTAGGCGGCCCGCAGGAAGTACGCGTTGCTGATGCCGGGAATCTCGACCGGATACTGAAAGGCGAGGAACACGCCGGCCTGAGCCCGCTCCTCTGGGGCCATGTCGAGGAGGTCCTTACCCTCATAGAGCACCTGACCCGCCGTCACCTCGTAGGCCGGATGTCCGGCGAGCACCTGGGCCAACGTACTCTTGCCCGAGCCGTTCGGCCCCATGACGGCGTGCACCTCACCGGCGTTGACGGTGAGGTCGATGCCCCTGAGGATCTCCTTGTCGCCGGCACTGGCCCGAAGTCCCTTGACCTCCAGCATGGCTTTCTTCTTCGCTGTCATCCAACACTCCCTTCGAGGCTCACACCCAGAAGCTTCTGCGCTTCGACCGCGAACTCCATCGGGAGCTCCTGAAACACCTGCTTGCAGAATCCATTCACGATCATGGAAACGGCGTCCTCGCTCGAGATGCCCCGCTGCTGGAAATAGAAGATCTGGTCCTCGCCGATCTTCGACGTCGAGGCCTCGTGCTCCATTTGCGCCGTCGAGTTGTTTACCTCGATGTAGGGGAACGTGTGTGCGCCACACCGGTCGCCGATCAGGAGAGAATCGCATTGCGAGTAGTTACGGGCGTTCTCGGCCTTCCCGAGGATCTTCACGAGGCCGCGATATGTGTTCTGACCGTGACCCGCGGAAATGCCCTTGGACACGATCGTCGA
>DASYVW010000224.1:0-4190 GCA_035936675.1 Gemmatimonadales bacterium | reverse complement strand
GACCCCAGGGCCCGTTGTTGTGATCATGCACGAAGATAAGCTAGGCACTGTCATCCTGAGCGCAGCGAAGGATCTCTCCGTGGTCGTTCGAGGGATCCTTCGCTACGCTCAGGAGGACAGGTTTACTTCTTCTTTTTCTTTCCGGCCGCCACGGTATCCTTCGCCGCCGGCGCCCGCTTCAGGGTGTCTCTCACCGGCGCCGGCGCCGGAGCCCGCGCCGTAACTACCCCCTCGAGCTCGTCCGCGATCCGATCCGCCTCGTACACCTTCCTCAGTGCCTCGGTCAGTCCGCGCGAGTGCACCGCGACCGCCCGTGATACCTCATCCGTATAAAGGAAACGATTCGATAGCTGCTCGATGTTGCCGTCGAAGATCAGCCCCACCACCTCGGCGTTCTTGTTGATCACCGGACTCCCCGAGTTGCCCCCGATGATGTCGTTGGTGGTGACGAAGTCCAGCGGCTGGGCCAGGTCGAGCCGGTCCCGGTGGCTCTTCCACCTCTCCGGCAGCTTGAACGGCGGCTTGTCGTCGAACTCAGCCGAGCGGCCGTAGAGCCCGTAGAAGCTGGTCTTATACGGCGCGATCGTGCCGTTCATGGGGAAGCTCTTCACCACCCCGTCGCTGATCCGGAGGCTGAAGGTGGCGTCGGGCGGGAGCGAGGTGCCGTAGGCGGCGAAGGTCGCCTGCCCCACCTTCTCCGCGTTGGCCGAAGCAACGTCCTGAAGCCGGGCGACGCGTTGCTGCACCCGCATGGCGATCGGGTTGAGCTTTCGAGCCAGCACGATCAGCGCATCGTTCGAGGCTGCGACCGCGGCCGATCCGCCTTCCAGCAGCGATGTCCGCGTCGTCGAGTCCCCCAGCTTGGTGCCGTTGACCGCCGCCTCGGCCGCGACCTCGGGGCTCCGGCCGCCGAGGAACGCCTTGAGGTACGGATCGTTCTTCGGGAGATCCTTGCCGGCCTGGGTGAGCCAGGCCTGGATCATCTGCTTGTCCTGCTCCGGCTCGCTGGGGACGTCGCCCAGAATGGCGTTCTTGATGTTCTCCAGCCCCCGGCCGCGATACTGCGGCAGCCGGAGGGAGTCGGGGAGCTTGGCCTGCTCGGGGATCCGCACGATCCCGCCGGCCGCGTTCAGCAGCGGCGAGGCGCCGAAGCTGTACCAGCGCTGCTGCTTGGCCAGGGCCGCGAGCTCTCGTTGCGCGGTGGCGATCTGGTCCCAGGCCGTGCCGTAGCGGGCCTTGAGCTGGGGATCGGCGGCGACCCGCCGGCGGAAGTCCCGCTCGAAGGAGCGCTTCTTGGCCATGATGGTCGAGTCCTGCAGACCACTGAGATAGCCGGTCACCGCCTTCTTCGAGTTCTCCAGGCCGAAGATGTCGTTCTCCACCGCGCGGCGGGTTTGTTCATCCCTCTGGGCCAGCTCCCGCAGGACCGCCAGGTTCCGCTCATAGGAGCTGAGCTGGGCCGGGTACTGCACGTCGCGGAGGTACTCCATCTGGGCGACGGTGAGCAGGCGGCCGGTGGAGCCGGGGTTGCCGGTCACCAGCACCAGGTCGCCCTCCTTCGCCCCATCCTTGCTCCACTTCAGGTAGTCCTTGGGCTGGTACGGCTTGTCGTTCTCGTAGACCCGCATCAGGCTGAGATCGAGGTCGTAGCGGGGATAGGTGAAGTTGTCGGGATCGCCGCCGAAGAAGCTGATCGCCTCTTCCGGGGCCATGACCAGCCGGAGGTCGCTGAAGCGCTTGAACCGGTAGAGCGAGTAGACGCCACCCTGGTAATAGGTGACCACCTGGCACTCGAGGCCGGCCTCCTCCCCACAGCTCTTCTCGATCGCGGCGATCGCGGCGTTGCGCTGGGCCACCTGGGTCGCGGGTGCCTTGGCGTTGACCGCCTTCTGGATGGGGTCGGTCACGTCCTCGATCGATTGCAGCTGGTCCACGTAGAGGCCCGGGCACTTCCGCTCGTCGGCCTGGGTCTTGGCGACGAAGCTGAGCTCCTGGAAGTTCGAGTCCGGGGTGGAGACCGCGGTGATGCACTCGCGGGCGCAGTGGTGGTTGGTCATCACCAGCCCCTTGGCGGACACGAACGAGGAGGAGCAGTTGGGCAGGCGAATCGAGGCCAGCCGGACGTGATCCAGCCACTCCTTGGTCGGGGCGAACCCGTAGCGCGCCTTCCAGTAGTCGAGCGGCGGCGACTCGAAGGTCCACATGGTGCCGAACTCCTTGATGTAGCCCGGCGGGAGCTTGGTCTCGATCTCGGTCGGGGAGGTCACCCCTCGCTCGGCTCGGGGCAGGCTCTGGGCGGCCGCGGGACCGGCAAGGACGACGAGTGCTACGGCTGTCAGGATCCGGCTGGTGAAGCATTCCATGATCGAGCCTCTCAGGGGTCGTGGGTGGCGCGGGGAATGTAGCGGGACAGGCCGCCGGATCGCCACGCGGCGCGATGACTGGCCCCCCGGTTGCACCCGACGCATGTTCTGGGAGCGAGGTTACAGATGCCATTCGCGGTCACGGCACCGCTGCGCCGGAACATCGAGAGATTTTTCCCCGAACGTCCGTTCACCATCGAGTTCTGGGATGGCACCTCCGTGCCGGCGACCCGTGACGGCGGCCCCGTCGTCGCGGCGCGTTCGCCCCGCGCCCTCTCCCACCTGGTTCGCGCGCCCGGCCAGCTCGGCCTCAGCCGGGCATACGTCTCCGGCGAGCTGGAGGTAGACGACCTCGACGCGGTGAACCGGGTGATCTACGAGTGGACCCCGCCTGCTCTCCCTACCCGGAGCCGGATCAGCCTGATGCTCGCCGCCGCCCGCGCAGCCGGCGCCACCCTTCGTTCACCCCGACCCGCTGCCGAGCTCCGTCCCCGAGGGTGGCTCCACTCCCGCGCCCGGGATGCCCGCGCGGTCCGCCACCACTACGACGTCTCCAACGAGTTCTTTGCGCTGTTCCTGGACCGGTCGATGACCTACAGCTGCGCCTTCTTTTCCCGGGACGGCGCGTCGCTGGAATCGGCCCAGGAGGCCAAGCTGGAGCTGACCTGCCGCAAGCTCAGGCTCGAGCCGGGCCAGCGGGTGCTGGATGTCGGGTGCGGCTGGGGCAGCTTCGCCATCCATGCCGCCGCCCGCCACGGCGTCAGCGTCCTGGGCATCACCCTCTCCGAGCCGCAGGCCAGCCTGGCCCGAGCCAGGGTGACCGAGGCCGGTTTGGACGATCGGGTGACCATCCGGGTGCTCGACTACCGCAGTCTCAACGACGAGCGGTTCGACGCCATCGCCAGCATCGGCATTGTCGAGCACGTCGGAGCCGAGAAGATCGACCTGTACGCTGCCCGGCTCGCGAGCCTGCTCCGGCCCGGCGGCCGGCTGCTCAACCACGGCGTCGCCCACCTGCACTCCTCGAGCCCCAAGGCCGGGCCATTCACCGACCGCTACGTCTTCCCCGACGCCCATCCCCTCCTTTTGTCGCGGATCCTGCTCGCCCTCGAGCGGGCCGGCTTCGTCACCGAGCACGTCGAGGAGTTTGGGCAGGATTATGCCGAGACGCTTCGACATTGGACGAGACGGCTGGACGAGCATCGGGAAGAAGCGGTGCGGCTGGCGGGGGAGGAGCGGGTACGGGTCTGGCGGCTCTATCTGCGTGCGGCGTCGCTCGGGTTCTCGACCGGGTTCAACTCGATCTATCAGGTGCAGAGCCGGCGGTCGTAAAGGACTTATTGCTCATTCCGCGCCCGCCGGGTACCTTCTCGAAGTACCTTCCAGATCGCTGCCTCGCTCATCCGTGTGACGCATGTCCCATGCCTCCCCCACCGTCCTGCTTTCTCTGGTCGGTGCCACTCGGCCGGCCACCAGGGACGCTGCGTGGGTCAACTTCATTGACTCCCACAACAAGCTGCTGCTGCACGTAGCCCGGTCGCTGGGCGGCGACTACGACGCTGTCATGGATCGCTATGCCTACATCCTGGAGCAGCTGCGGATCGACAACTTTCGACGTCTCCGCGCCTTCGTTGCTGACGGCCGCAGCGAGTTCTCCACCTGGCTCGTGGTGGTGGCCCAACGGATCTGCCTGGATCATTACCGGCATCGCTACGGCCGTAACCGGCATCCCGCGGCCGGCGTGGAGATGGCCCCTGATGACGCCGCCGCCGCGCGCCGGCGGCTGGTAGATCTGATCGGGGCCGACGTCGATCTCTCCGCCTTAAG
>DASYVW010000223.1:0-5285 GCA_035936675.1 Gemmatimonadales bacterium | reverse complement strand
CTCCGCGCCAAGCCGGCGCGGCGTGAGCGAGCTGCTGACTGGGCCCGCGAACGTGCTCTCGGCAAGCTGCGTGGCCAGCACCGCGCGGGTCAACGTGCTCATACCGCAGCTCCCACCACGAGTGCGAAGAGCGCGCCGGGATCGGGCCGCCAGGTCTCGATCCGGAGCCCGGCTGCGGCGAATAGGTCGCCCACGCTCCGGCGGTCGTGCTTGCAGCTGATCTCGGTTCGTAACGATTCGCCCTGCCGGAAGGCCACCAGCCCAATCCCCGGCACCCTCACCTCGTGTTCCACCTTCGAGACCAGATGCATCTCGATCCGGTGAGTCAACGGCTCGTAGAAGGCCAGGTGCTCGAATGCATCGGGATCGAAGTTGGCTCCCAATTCGTGATTGAGCACCAGCAGCATGTTCCGGTTGAACTCGGCGGTGACCCCCTGAGAGTCATTGTAGGCCGCCTCGACCAGCCCGACGTCCTTCCGGAGGTCCACGCCCATGAGGAAGCGGTCGGCGGGGTGCATCGCGGAACGCACCCGTCGCAACAGCCGGATTGCCGCGGGTGGATAAAAGTTGCCGATGGTACCGCCGAGAAAGGCGTAGAGGGCAGGATGAGGAACCGCGCGGGAGAGGTCGAACTCCTCGGAGATATCAGCCACCGCAGGCTCCACCCTCAAGCCCGAATATTCACGGCGAAGCCGATTGGCCGTCTGGTCGAGGAAGCTGGCGCTGACATCGATCGGTACGTACAGACCGGCCGTCCCGGCCGCTTGCATCGCACTGAGAATAATGCGGCTTTTCTCAGCGCTTCCGGCGCCGAGCTCGACCAGCGTCCAGGTACCGAGCTCGGATATGAGTGTGGGCATCCAGCTTTCGAGCAGCGACCGCTCGGTGCGCGTGGGGTAGTACTCGGGCAGCCGAGTGATCTCCTCGAACAGCTCGGAGCCACGGTGATCGTAGAAGTACTTGGGTGGAAGCTCTTTCTGCGGAGCAGCCAGCCCTGCAGAAACCTCTGCCAGCATGCGGGGATTCGGGTGCCGCGGTGCCCGGACCGCTGTGCGGCCCCACTTGGGTTGGATCGAGCTACTCATCGCGAGCACACCTGAAGCCGCTGAAGATCTGGCGGCGGATAGGGTAGTCCCAGTTCCGGAAGGTGTTCCGGATAGCGCCCGGTCGCGTGGCCCACGAACCGCCGCGGAGCACCTTGTATTCGCTGCCGAAGAACGCCTCGGAGTACTCCTTGTAAGGAAAGCTTTCGAAGCCCGGGTACGGCTGCAAATCGCTCGAGGTCCACTCCCAGACGTCGCCGATCATTCCCGAACACCCTATGGGCGACAGGTTCTTCGAGTAGCTCCCGACGGGTGCTGTGCCAAACGACAATTGATCGATGTTCGCCAGATCCTTCGAGGCAGGTTGGTTTCCCCAGGGGAAGTCCTGCTTGGCGCCGGTCCTGGGGTTCCAGGACGCGGCGGCCTCCCACTCCAGCTCGGTCGGGAGCCGCTTGCCCGCGTATCGCGCGAAGGCTTCAGCCTCATAGTAGCACACGTGACAGACGGGGTGAGACGCCGGCACCGGGCCGGGCCGGTCCATGGATCGGGTCACCCAAACATCGTCTACCTTGGTCCAGTATTTCGGCGCGGTAACGGGCGATGACTGCAACCAATCCCAGCCTGCATCGGACCAGTACTCACGGTTCGAGTATCCGCCGGCCTCTACGAAGCCCTCGAACTCACCGTTGGTCACCGGGTGCACGTCGATCCAGAACGAAGCCATCTGAACGGTGTGCCTGCCCCGTTCGTTGTCGTACGCCGAAGCGCGGTCGTCCGTACCGATCTCGACCAACCCGCCCGGAAAGCGGGTCATCCCGGCAGACCCTGGTACCGGCCCATCGGCTGGGACGTCATAGCGCAGCGCCGGCGAGTACGGCAGACCCTGCTTGAGCTGGAGTGTCTGCAGAATGGTCTCGTTGTGCTGGTACTCATGCTGGAGCACCATCTGGTAGACGTAACCATCCCGCAGCAGTGGATTGGCTATGTCGAAGTCGGTAATGGCCAGACGACCGAGCACCCGGCCCCGGATCTCGTCCATGATCTCGCGGCAGTGCGCCAACCCCGGGAGGGGGAGCGCTCCCCGCTCGCTCCGGGGGTGCTCGAAGGGATTGAAGAGCCCCGGCATCTCAACGAACTCTATGGGGCCCTGGAGGTTATGAGTAAGCCACAGCTCCTCGAAATAGGCGATATGCCCCAGGTCCCAGAGGATCGGACTCATGAGGGGATCGTGTTGCGCCCGAAGCTCCTCGTCGGTGAGCGGCGCAAGGAGGAGCAACGTCCTGGCGCGTGCTTCGAGGAGCTGATCGGCTATGAGGCGAGGGTCGATGCGGCTGGGGGTGGCAATGGCAGTCATGGAATCTCCGGGGGCCTCGTCCGGCTGGGCCCGTCGAGAGGCCTATTCACTATGATACGGCGGTTCCAGCAGGTCCGCGAGTTGGCGCGAGGCAGTGCTGGTAATTTGTAACGACCGCCTGGCTTAGGAAGTTCCAGCGCAAGAACCGGGTAGTGAGAAGCGGCGCCCCATAGTACCATCATGGCACGAAGGAGGAGCCATGTCTGTGACGGAGCACCACGCGGCCCCCACGGCCGATCAGATACGATGGGAAGCGGTGCTGGAGAGAGATCCCGGCCAGGACGGAAGGTTCGTCTATGGTGTGGCTTCCACCCACATTTACTGCCGGCCTTCGTGCCCGTCACGGCGGCCCGCGCAGCGCCGGGTGAGCTTCTTCCCTACCCCGGACGCGGCCGAGGCCGCGGGATATCGAGCATGCCGGCGATGCGAGCCACGCAGCAGCCGGCGCACCTCGGATCGCCAAGTACAGCGTGCTCGTGAGTACCTCGATGAGCACTGGGACCAGACAGTTACGCTGGACCAGCTCGGCCGGGTCGTTGACATGAGCCCCTACCACCTCCAGCGCACGTTCAAGCGAGTGCTCGGGGTGACACCCAAGGCATATGCGAGCGCCCGGCGAATGGAACGCATGAAATCGCGACTCAGGGAGGGAGACACGGTGAGCAGGGCGACCTACGAGGCCGGCTATGGGTCCGGCAGCCGCGCCTACGACCACGCTCGATCGAGTATGGGGATGACGCCGGGTACCTACCGAAACGGAGGCCGGGGAATGCGGGTCCGTTATACGATCGTACCGACCGAGGCGGGGCACCTGCTGGCCGCCGCCACCGATCGCGGTCTGTGCGCCGTGATGCTGGGGGACGGCGCCGAGCCGCTCGAGTCCGCCCTTCGCCGTGAGTACCCGGCCGCCGTCCTCGAGCGGGACGACAACGAGCTGCGGGACTACACCCAGAACGTGGTGGAGCGGCTCAGCGGTTCGAGCAATCAGGTCGGACTTCCGCTAGATGTCGCTGGGTCCGCCTTCCAGTGGCAGGTGTGGGAAGCTCTGCGTCGGATCCCGGTTGGCGAGACCCGCTCGTACCAGGCTATCGCCCAGGAGCTGGGTCGCCCCACCGCTGCGCGGGCAGTGGCGCGTGCCTGCGCCAGCAACTGTCTAGCCCTCGTGATCCCCTGCCACCGAGCAGTGCGGGAGAACGGCGAGCTGGGTGGATACCGCTGGGGGGTGGACCGGAAGCGGCGGCTTCTCGAGCAGGAACGGACCCGGAGGGATAGCCACGAAGGCGCGGGCATGACAGCTTCCTAGGAGGCCCTACTTCGAGCGTTCGCCCCATGCCGTCCCTGGACACCCTCATACCACGCTTCAAGGCAGCCGATCGCCAGACGCGGCTCGAAACGCTGCTGGACTACTCCAAGAGACTCCCTCCACTCCCGGAGCGCTACGAGGCTGAAAAACAGCAGGGACACAACCGGGTGCACGAGTGCCAGACCCCGGTCTATCTCTGGGTCGAGGTGGACCAGGGCCGGGTGCACATCCACGCCGATGTGCCCCGCGAATCACCTACCGTCCGCGGGTTCATCTCTCTGCTCGCGCGATCGCTCGACAATCAGACGCCCGAAGCGGTTGCGCAGCTGCCCGACGACCTCCTCGATCAGCTCGGCCTCAGTGAAACGCTGGGCATGACCCGCACGCAGGGACTCACCGCCATCCTGAGCCGGATAAAGCGCTCGGTTGCTACGGCCGCAGCCTGATGCTCGGCGTCCTCGAGATCGCCGGGAAGGGGAGTGGCTTCCTGCGCCGGCGCGAGGCGAGTTATCTGCCGTCGCAAGGGGACGTGCACGTCGGTGAGCGCCTCCTCCGACAGTTCGGGCTTCGCACCGGAGATGAGATCGACGGCACTGTCCGCCAGGGATCGAAGGGTAAAGGTCCGTCGCTGGAGACGATCACGGCGGTACACGGCAGGCCGCCGGAGACCCTGGGAGAACGGCCGGAATTCAGCCGGCTGGGCGCGGTGCACCCGAACGAGCAGCTGCTCCTCGAGGCAGGAGGCTCGCGCGCCGGACAGCCGGACTTCACCAATCGGGTCATCGACCTGCTCTGTCCTCTCGGAAAAGGCCAGCGTGCTCTCATCGTCGCCCCGGCCAAGGCGGGGAAGACGATGGTGCTTACCTCCATCGCCGAGGGGATCAGCGCGAACTACCCGAAAGCCGACCTCTTCATCCTGCTGGTGGACGAGCGCCCGGAAGAGGTATTCGAGATGGAGGCAGCCGGGGTCGGTGAGGTCGTGGCCTCGAGCTTCGACAACCCGGCCCAACGACATGTGGCTCTGGCCGAGCTGACGCTGGAGCGGGCTCGCCGTCGGGTCGAGCTGGGCGATGACGTCGTCCTCATCGTGGATTCGCTCACCCGGCTGGCCCGAGCCTACAACACGGTCGAGAAGGGAACCGGTCGCACGCTCTCCGGCGGGCTGGACGCACAATCGCTGGAGAAGCCGAAGCGGTTTCTCGGCAGCGCCCGGCGGATCGATCAGGCCCAAGGCGGGGGATCGCTCACCATCATTGCCACCGCCTTGGTGGACACCGGAAGCAAGATGGATCAGGTGATCTTCGAGGAGTTCAAGGGGACCGGGAACAGCGAGCTGGTGCTGAGCCGGGAGTTGGCCGAACGGCGGGTCTATCCCGCCATCGACCTGGTGGCGAGCTCCACCCGGAGGGAGGAGCTGCTGCTCCCGGACGAGGCGCTCGCCGCATCGAGAGTGCTGCGCGAGCGGTTTGCCGGCATGACACCAATCAATGCGATGAACGACCTGCTGACCGACCTCCGCCGCAACAAGACCAACGCCGAGCTGATCAGGTCGCTGGCTGCTTAGCGGCCCCCACTCCCCGGTTGG
>DASYVW010000222.1:0-8413 GCA_035936675.1 Gemmatimonadales bacterium | reverse complement strand
CGAGAGCGTACCAGCGCGCCAACCAGCACGGCCGCGATTACCCCGGCCAGGATCAACGCGAGGCGCGTGTTTCGACGGGACGGGGCGACCCGCTCGGCCTGGCCGGGCGCCTCGGCCCTGAGCGCCCCGGAGAACGCCGCGGCGCTCAGGTGCCGGTCCGCCGGCGCGCGTGCGAGCGCCTTCATCACCGCTTGATCCACGGCGGGGGGAACCGTCTCCCGCGCCGACCGGAGCGGGCGCGGTGCCTCGGTCAGCCGGCGGGCTACGATCGCCTGGGCGCTGGGCCCGATGAACGGCGCCTCGCCGGCAAGCATCTCATAGAGCACGACACCCAGACTGTAGACATCGGTCCGGCCATCGAGGTCGCGTTGGCCCACCGCCTGCTCGGGACTCATGTAGACCGCCGTGCCGACCGCCATCCCGGTCTGGGTCAGGCGATCGTCGCCCGCGACACCTATCGCCCGCGCGATCCCCAGATCGGCCACCACCGCCTGGTCGCCCTCGAGCAGGATGTTCTCCGGCTTGATGTCGCGGTGAATCACGCCGTGCGCGTGGGCGTAGTCGAGCGCGCTCAGCACCTGGGTGGTGATCCGGAGCGCATCGTCGAGCGGGAGCTGCTTCTCCCGCTGAAGCCGGGCGCGGAGCGTCTCCCCCTCCACGTACGGCATGGTGTACCAGAGCTGGCCCTCCGCCTCGCCCGAATCGAACAACGGCAGGATGTGGGGGTGCTGCAGATGGGCGGCGGTTCGGATCTCCTGGAGAAAGCGTTCCGGCCCCAGGGCAGCTGCCAGCTCGGGGTGAAGCAGCTTGAGCGCCACCGGCCGGTCGTGCCGGAGATCGTGGGCCAGGTAGACCGTGGCCATGCCGCCCCGGCCGAGCTCGCGCTCGATGCGGTAGCGGCCGGTGAGGGCTGCCCGGAGGCGGGCAACAAAGTCCGTCACCCTATTTCGTCCCCTCGATGAGCCACAAGTCTCCACCCTTCGGCGCGGCCCGGTCGAACAGCACCCACCCGCCGTCCGGCGACCAGACCGGATAGTCAATCCGCACGTCGGGGTCGGAGAAGGCGAAGACTTGGTAGGCAGGCTTTTCGTTCAGGGGGTAGACCCAGAGTGCCTTGTGGCCCTTTACGTCGAGGATCAGCGACTCGTCCGGAGAGAAGGACATGTGCGCCCCGCTGGCGACATCGGGGAGCCGGGTGAGCGATCCGTTGTCCACCGAGACCCGAAAGATCCGAATCTGGGTTCCGCTCTCCGCCCGAAACACGATGCTCTTGCCGTCCCTGGCCCAGCGGAGGAAGTGCCCGCCGGCGCCGATCGAGGTGAGCCGGCGCGGCGACGAGCCGACAGCAGCCATGACCCATACTTCGGAGCGTCCCCCGCGATCGGAGAGGAACGCGATCTGCTGTCCGTCCGGCGAGTAGAATGGGTTGGTGTCGGTCGCGGGATTGGTGGTCAACTGGGTGAGGCGCCCACCGCTCAGCTGCACCGACCAGATATCGGGGTTTCCATCGCGGGCGGAAAAGAACACGATGTTCCGGCCGTTGGGGTCCCAGTTGGGCTGGTAGTCACCTCCGGGGCCGCCGGTGAGCTGACGCTCCGAGCTGTCGGCCACGCTGTGGCGCCAAATGTTCATCTCGCCCAACCGGTCGGAATTGAACGCGATGCTGCGGCCATCGGGCGACCAAGCACCCCGGCTCTCGACCCGCGTGGTCATCACCACCGGCTCCGGTGCACCGCGCGGCTGGCCCGTTGTCGGGACCACCGGCAGGCGCCAGAGATCGGAGTTGATACCGCGCACGGAGAAAGCGACCCGGCTTCCGTCCGGCGCCACAGTAGGCTCGACGTCGTCGCCCGCGCCGGTGGTCAGCTGCTCCGGTGTGCCGGTCGGCTGCCCATTGGTCCCGACTCCGATCCGCCAGAGGTTCAGTCCGCCGCCCCGGGATGAAGCGAAGTAGATGTGCCGTCCGTCCGGGGCCCACACCGGGTCCATGTCCGGCACGTTGTCGTTGGTTACCCGGGTGACTGCCTGCGACGACAGGTCCACGACGTCGATGTCGGATTTGATTTTTTCCACCCGGCGGAAAGCCAGCCTGGTGCCATCGGGAGACCAGCGGGGAGTGGTATGCACCACGGCCTCGCTCGAGTCCGACGTGACCTGCCGCGGGTTGCGTCCGCCGGAATCGGCAATCCAGATCCGCCGCGCGCCGGCCCACGGTGCGTCGAAGGCGATTCGGCGCCCGTCCGGCGAGTACGCGGGGTTGAAGGCATCATCGATGAGCTTGGTCTCCCGCCCGTTCGCGAGCTCGAGACTCCAGATCTCACCGTTCTCCTGGTACCAGCCGTTAATGTCGGTCGGCTCCAGCTTCCCACCGCTGGTCCTCGACTGTACGAAGGCCAGGCGCTGTCCGTCAGGGGACCAGGCCGGCTGGATATGGTCTCGCGCGTCACGGGAAAGGCGCCGCTCGGCGCCACCCGCGACGGTCCGGAGAAAGAGTTGGCGGAAGCCGTTGACTTCTCCCACATAGGCGAGCCGAGCTCCATCGGGCGACCAGGCGGGCCATTCCTCCACGCCCTCGCCGAAGGTGAGCTGAGTCAGCTTACGGTGGAACCCCGAGGCGACCGTGCCGCCGGTCTTGGCTCGTCTCGGCGCGATCCGCCCGGCGTAGAAGGTGAGCCCGAGCAGCACCAGCGCAGCCAGCCCTGCGAGAGCGATTCGACGTCGCCCGCCCCAGGGGGTGCTGGCCTCGTTGCCGGTGCCGAGCGCCGCAGCGAATGCGGCCGCGTTATCGAACCGTTCGCTCGGCGTCTTGGCCAGCGCCTTGTCCAGCGCCTGGACCACTGAGGGCGGCACCGTCCCGTCGGCTGAGGTGACCGGCGGCGGTGGGGCGGTCAGATGCTTGGCGATGATCGATTGGGGATTGGGACCGGTGAACGGCGGCACGCCAGTGATGCACTCGTACAGGACGCAGGCGAGCGAGTAGAGATCGCTACGGCCGTCGATCGCCTCCTGACCGCTGGCCTGCTCCGGACTCATGTAGGTCAGGGTGCCGACGGCCATTCCGGTCCGGGTCAGCCGCTCGCTTCCCGCGGCGCTCACGGCGTGGGCGATCCCGAAGTCCGCGAGGACCGCCTCGCCCCCTTCCAGCAGGATGTTCTCGGGCTTGATATCCCGGTGCACAATGCCGTGCTCGTGGGCGTAGGCCAGGGCGGCGAGCACATCGCCGGCGACCCGGAGGGCTTGGTCCAGGGGGAGTCGCTTCTCCCGCAGCAACCGTTGCCGCAGCGACTCTCCCTCGACATACGGCATGGTGTACCAAAGCTGACCGGCCGCTTCACCGGAATCGAAGAGCGGCAGGATGTGCGGATGGCGGAGGTTGGCGGTGAGCTTGATCTCGCGGAGGAAGCGCTCAGGGCCGAGCGTGGCGGTCAGCTCCGGGTGGATCACCTTCAGCGCGACCAGGCGCTCCTGCCGGAGGTCGTGCGCCAGGTAGACTGTGGCCATGCCCCCACGTCCGAGCTCGCGCTCGATGCGGTAGCGGTCGGCCAAAGCGTTCTGGAGACGGGCGGTGGGATCGCTCACGGTCTCTAGGCTACATGCACGCTGTTGAGTGGGGTAGGGGATCGAGCGGAACTCTGGCCCCCTCGGGCGCTGGGCGCCCTCAGGGTGACAACCCGGGGGAGGAGGGCCTTAGAACAAGGCGTACCTCCCGCCGCCCGTGGTCGCGATCACCAGGCACATGGCGACGAACAGCAGGTCGTAGTGCCAGCCGTCGGACGCCTTGCCCCAGAAGTCGGTCTTCCAGACGAAGATCTTCTTCTGGATGGCGCCGAGCATGATGAGGATGAGTCCGAGCGCGGCGAGCTGGGTAAGCACCCCGAACGCCACACCCAGGCCGCCGGCCAGCTCAGCCAGGCCGAGGAACCGGACGAAGCCCGGGCTCATTCCGATGCGCTTGCCCCGGGTAACCGGGTCCTTGGCGTGTCTCCATCCGCTGGCGATGAACACCAGGCCCACGAGGAGCCGCACGAAAAGCAGCGCGGCGTCGCTGAATTGGAGCAGCCAGGGCAGCTGCATCAGATGATCACTTGGGCTGGGCGGCCTCGATCGACTCGGTCAGGCGATCTACCGACTGGTTCACGGCACTCTTCACCTGATCCCAGTTGGCCGCAGTCGCCGCGTCCGCGCGCTTCAGATTGCGATCCACGGTCTTGCGGGTAGCCCGGATATTGGCCAGCGCCCGGTCGCTCACGGCCCCACCCTTCGACTTGACCTGGCTGGCAAACTCCTTGATCTGCTGGTCCGCGGTGGCGAGCTGCGTGCGAACCGACTCGGTGAACTGTTGGCGCTGATCGAAGGAGAAGTCACGCGGAGCGGTAGATGCAGCCGGCTCAGGCGCAGGGGCCGCCGCGGTGGTTGAGGTATCAGGCTCGCTGGTCGCATTCGCGGTCTGCTTGCTGCGGCAGCCGGCGGTGGCGAGCAGGAGCGTCAAAGCGGTGAAGGCGAGTTGTCGCATCGCTACCTCCAGACAGGGCTCGAAAATTTCGCAGGGCTCTGACGAGGCTATCCCCCGGCAGAGAGGCCGTCAAGGTGACGCGCTAGGGTGGCGCCGGCGGCCACGGCCTCGTTTCGGCGGGCGGTTGAGCGGCACCGACGCTGCCGGCGCCCCGCTCATTCCCAGATACCGGTGTAGGGCAGGGGTGCTCGCCTTGCGCACCAGGGCATGAACCAGCTCGGCGGAGGGCTCGCCCTCATCGGGCGTGAGCGACTTCACCTGGCCCGCCTCCTTCGCCAGCAGCGGCACGCCGTCACGGTAGAGAACGCGGTTAGAGGTTAAGCCCGGAATCCGTTCACCCGGAGTGAGAATCCCGGTAAGGTTGAGCGGATCGGCTGCACCGACGCTGACGAGATGCCCGCCACCCTGGAGCCGCCGGATCGAGCGAAGCTGACCAACGGCTTCCGGCAACGCGAACTGCTCGCCCGACATTCCGGACACGAAGCGTCCGCCCCGGATCTCGCCCCGGGCCTCGAGCCTCCGATAGACCATCAGCAGGTCGCGCCACGTGGGGGCGCCGGTCTCACGGGCCAGGAGACGCTTGAAGACGATGCCGTAGCGGCGGAGGTACGTCTTGGCAACCAGCTCCGTCCTTCCGTCCGTCCATCCGTCCACCAGTCCAGCGAGCAAAGACCATCTGCCGGCACTTTCAATCCCGTGCGGTGCCGTCCGATGCCGCCGGCGGGCGCCACTGAGCGGCTTCCGCTTGCTGGCCGGGGTGATCAGCGCCCGGAGTCCGGCGAAGCTGTCGGACGTGACCAGGCCGAGACCCGCCAACTCACCCAAGGCTTGCTCCACCTGGGTGGGTAGTAGACTGGCTATCGCGACGAGCTCGTGGAAGAAAGACGCCCCGCGCTGTTGCAGGACTTCTTTCACCACCGCGGCGTAGCTCGACAGCTCGTACTCTCCGCCGTTCTTGTCGGCGAGCCACTCACTGGCATGCTCCCTGAGAAACAGCGCGATCGGCGTGGACCGGATCGGTCCCCCTGACCGCCCGTCCGCTCGTCCGCCGGTCCTCCCCCACGCTACTCGTCCCATCATGCAGAGCGTGTCCAGCAGCATGGGGTCATACTCTTCCAGCCGACCCGAGAGCACATCGGTCTCCCACGCCGCTGCCGGCAGCTCGAAGCCATCCAGCTGTCCGATCACTGAGGCGAGACCCTCGAGTCCGGCGACCCGGTGCTCCGGATCGAGCCGCTGCCAGGCGAACAGGAAGCGCATGAAATCAGCCGCACTCACCGGCTCGATCTCGGCGCGGAGCCGATTCAGCGTGTAGCGATGAATCCGGGCCAGGAGCCGGCGATCACACCACTCGAGCGGAGCGGCACCATTGGTTGACGGTGTGAATTGGCCCCGGAGCACCACTCCCTCGCCCTCCAGTGCGGCCAACGCAATGTCAGCGTCGCTTTCGGAGACGTTGAGCGAGGCGGCGAGCTGCGCCGCGGTGGTAGGGCCGATGATGCCGAGCCGGCCCCGCAGGAGCTCCCGGATCGCATCCTCACGGCCAGGCGTTTCTGCCCCGCCGACCTCTGGCAGCCGCTCCATCGCGACCCAGATCGCCTGGCCCTTCGCCAGCTCGATCCGGTCGGCGCGTCCGGCCTCCACCAGCTCGCGGAAGTAGCCGCTCCAGGACACGCCGTCGCGACCCGAGATACCCTCCACTTCGGTGAGAAAGCCCGAGGTGAGCAGCGCATCGTGCAGCTCGTCGGGGTCCCGAATCTCGGGCCACGCCTCGTCCCGGACCCGCTCGATCGCGGCGGGGTCGAGCGCACCCAGGTCATCGGCCGAAGAGGGCTCGAAGGCGCGGCGGGTATAGACCGCCTGGGTGCGGCGCTCCTCCGCCGGGGCGTCGTCGAGGAAGGCGTAGGGCTTTGCGTTCAGGATCTCGTGCGCCAGCGGCGACGGCTCGGGCAGGTCCCGGGCCACGACCTGGATCTCTCCGGCCTGAATCCCGCGCAGGATGGTGATGAGGTAGTCGAGGTCCATGACCTCGTGCACGCAGTCGTCGATCGTCTGGCGCACAAGGGGATGATCCGGGATCTCCCGGTCGCCTGGAATGTTCTCCAGACACGCGGCCGCATCGGGGAACGCAGCCGCCAGGAGATCGTCGGCCTGCATCCGCTGGATCTGGGGCGGGTTCTTACGCCCGGCCCGGCTCCGCGGGACGGCGAGGGCGATGTTCGCGTTCCACCGCCAGTGGGTGCCGAACATCGGCGCGTCGAGGAGCGCCTGCACCAGAATGTCTTCCACCGTCTCGGGAGAGAGAAAGCGGAAGACGGTCTCCAGCGGGAACGAGTGCTGCGGGCCGAGCGAGAGCAGCAGCGCGTCCTCGGTCGCGGCCGCCTGAAGCTCAAAGTTGAACTGGCGGCAGAACCGCTTCCGGAGCGCGAGGCCCCAGGCTCGGTTCACCCGGCTTCCGAACGGGGAATGGATGACGAGCTGCATCCCACCGGCCTCGTCGAAGAACCGCTCGGCCACAATGGTGGTCTGGGTGGGCAGGACTCCGAGCATGCGCTTCGACTCGGCGAGGTACTCGACCAACTGGTGAGCGGCACCCGAGAGATCATTCGGTAGTATGGATTGAACCCAAGCAGCGGCTTCTGCCCGGTCTCCCAGCCGCTCCTCCACACCTTTTCTCAACTCTGATACCGCGGCCGACAGCTCGTTGCTCCGTGCCGGCGACTCGCCCAGCCAGAACGGAATGCTCGGCGGCTGGCCATGCGCGTCCTCCACCCGCACCACACCTTGTGCCACCTGGAGGATCCGCCAGGACATGTTGCCGAGCTGGAAGATGTCGCCCTGAAGACTCTCGACGGCGAAGTCTTCGTTTACCGAGCCGATGAAGGTGTGCTCCGGCTCGAGCACCACTCGGAAGTCGGCGTTGTCGGGGATCGCGCCGCCGGAGGTGATCGCGAGCAGGCGCGAGCCTCGGCGGCCGCGAAGCCGGCCGTTCACTGTGTCGTGGTGGATCAACGCGCCCCGGCGTCCCCGCTGGGTGGAGAAGCCTTGCGCCAGCATTCGCACGACCTGATCGAACTCGGCCCGCTCGAGCCCCCGGTAGACATATGCCCGGCGGAAGAGGCTATAGAGAGCCTCCTCGTTCCAGTCCTCCGCCGAGGCCTCGGCTACGATCTGCTGGGCCAGCACATCGAGCGGCTTCTCCCGGATGATGATGCGATCCAATTCGCCGCTCCGCACCGAGCGGATGATCGCGGTACACTCGACCAGCTCGTCACGGGTGAGCGGGAACAGCCGGCCCTTGGGGGTTCCGCGGACGGTGTGGCCGGACCGTCCCACTCGCTGCAGGAAGGTCGCGATCCGGCGGGGAGTGCCCAGTTGGGCGACCAGATCCACATGGCCGATGTCGATGCCAAGCTCGAGCGACGCCGTCGCCACCAGCGCCTTCAACTTGCCGCCCTTGAGTCGCTCTTCGGCGTCGAGCCGGTGCTCCTTGGAGAGGCTGCCATGATGCGCGGTGACCGACTCCTCGCCCAGCCGCTCACCAAGGTGCCGCGCAACCCGCTCCGCCATCCGCCGGGTGTTCACGAAGACGATGGTGGTCCGATGGGCCTCGATCAGCTTGGCTAGCCGGTCATACACCTCGTCCCATACCTCGCCCGACATGACCGCCTCGAGCAGCGAGCCGGGTAGCTCGAGTGCGAGATCGAGGGTGCGGCGATGGCCCTGGTCGATTATGGCGGCGGTAGGGCGGTACGGCGGTACGGCGGTAATTGATCCAACGAGCCACTCGCCGACCTCTTCGATTGGCTTGACGGTGGCGGACAACCCGATCCGCTGCACCGGCTGCCGGGCGATATGAGCCAGTCGCTCCAGCGAGAGAGCGAGGTGCGCACCTCGGCG
>DASYVW010000221.1:0-2388 GCA_035936675.1 Gemmatimonadales bacterium | reverse complement strand
TCCGAAACCTGGTTAGCGGCCAGGAGCTTTTTGGGAGCCTCGGTGGTCACGCGGAGGCCCCTAGAAGGTCGGCCACGTGGGCGACGTCGTTATCGCCTCTTCCACTCAAACAGACCAGCACGGAGGCTTCCCGCGGCCAGGCGCCCCTCGAGCGTTCGACCCAGGCGAGCGCGTGAGCGGGCTCCAGGGCGGGGATGATTCCTTCGAGGCGGCACAGTGTCTGGAACGCGTCGAGGGCCTCGGCGTCGTTGGCCGTCTCGTACTGCACTCGGCCGCTGTCCCGGAGGTAGCTGTGCTCCGGTCCCACCCCGGGATAATCCAGTCCGGCAGATACTGAGTGCGCCGGGGCAACCTGTCCGTCGGCGTCCTGTAGCAGATAGCTCAGGCTGCCATGCAGGACGCCGGGCGTACCTGCGGTCAGCGTGGCGCTGTGGTGGCCAGTAGCGATCCCTTTCCCTGCTGCCTCGACCCCCACCAGCCGCACCTCAGGATCATCGAGAAAGCCACTGAAAATGCCCATCGCATTCGAGCCCCCGCCGACGCACGCGACCACGGTGTGCGGCAGGTGGCCATATCGCGCCAGCATCTGCGCGCGGGCCTCGCGACCGATCACCGATTGGAAATCGCGCACCATTCGCGGAAACGGATCGGGCCCTACTACGGAGCCGATGATGTAGTGCGTGGTGGGCACATTCGTCACCCAATCCCGCAACGCCTCATTGGTCGCGTCCTTCAGCGTGCGGGTCCCCGACTCGACCGGAATCACCGTGGCACCGAGGAGCTCCATGCGATAGACATTGAGCCGCTGCCGCCGCATGTCTTCGGCGCCCATGTACACGATGCATTCGAGATCGAATCTGGCGCAGACGGTGGCGGTTGCCACCCCGTGCTGACCCGCTCCGGTTTCGGCAATGATCCTCCGCTTTCCCATGCGGCGAGCCAGCAACGCCTGTCCCAAGGTGTTGTTGATCTTGTGAGCCCCCGTGTGATTCAGGTCCTCCCGCTTGAGCACCACGCGGGCGCCGACCAGGTCGCTGAATCGGGGAGCTTCTGAGATGGGCGAAGGCCTGCCGACGAACTCCGCCAGCAGTGCATCGAGCTCCGCCCAAAACGTGGGATCGGCCTTGGCGGCGTCGTACAACGCGGTCAGCTCGTCGAGCGCTGCAACGAGGGTCTCGGGGACATAGCGGCCACCGTAAGGGCCGAAACGACCTTCCACCGCCCGCTCAGGTGATTGGGCTATGAGCAAACACGGCCTCCACAAATCGAGCGATTTTATCGAGGTCCTTGATACCCGGCAGGCGTTCTACGCCTGAACTTACATCCACGATCTCGGGTCGAACGAAGGCCAGCGCCTCCGAGACCGTCTCGGCGGTCAGTCCTCCCGCGAGCGCCATGGGATGCCCGGCGAGCCGGGACCGGGCTTCTCGGGCTACCGCAAGGTCGAGCGGCAAACCTGCGCCACCTCTCACATGCGCGACCTTCGGCTCCACCAGGACTGCGTCGGATTCGTTGGCCGCTTCCCCCAGCAGGTCCAGGTCTGAAGGCGCCGCGATTCGCACGACGCGCCAGACCTCGAGGCTGGCGGCGCGAAGGCGGGCGGCCGAGGCAGGAGAATAGGTGCCATGCAGCTGCGCTCCGCTAAGCCCAGCCCGGTCACAGATCTGGAGGATCTCGGCCACCGGCTGGTCGGCAAAAACCCCCATCACGGCCACACCCCCGGCGGCCGCCACTATCTCCCTTGCGATGTCTGGGGTGACAGTCCTTGGACCTTCAGCAAAAACAACGCCGAGATAGGAGGCGCCAGCCGTTACGGCGAAGGCGGCCTCCTCGGGTCGCATGATGCCGCAGACTTTGATCTTAGCGACCACGTCTCGGCTCCCTGGTCAGCTCTCGAAGGAGGCCCTGGGGCGATGCGGCTTGGGAGAGCGCCGTCCCGACCAGGACGGCATCAGCGCCGGCCTCGGCAGCCCGTGCGACGTCGCTTTGTCGGCTAATGCCACTTTCCGCCACCGCGATACACTCGGGCGGGACCTGTCGAATGATCTTCCACGCAGCCACAGTATCAATCTTGAATGTGTCCAGATCTCGACTGTTCACCCCGATGATCGCCGCCCCTACGGCCAGGGCCGTGTCGAGCTCTCCCAGGCTGTGAACCTCCACCAGGGCATCGAGACCGGCGGCGGTGGCGCAGGCCATGAGGTCTCCCAGGCGCGAACGGTCCAGCGCACGAACGATGAGCAGCACGGCGGACGCCCCGGCCGCCCGAGCCTCCAGGATCTGCAGCTCATCGAGGATGAAGTCCTTGCGAAGGACGGGGACGACCGCACGCTTGGCCGCAGCCGCGAGATCGGCCATGGACCCGCCGAAGTAGGGCTCGTCGGTCAA
>DASYVW010000220.1:0-2465 GCA_035936675.1 Gemmatimonadales bacterium | reverse complement strand
GGCCAGGGCTGCGGCCCGCAGGCCGACCTCACCCTCGTTGGGGCCCGAGAGCAGCAAATTCACCAGCGATGTCACGGGAGGATAGGGAGGCGATTCTCGAAGCACCCGCTCCTGCCGCAGGAAACCTTCGGTGTCGTGCTGCGCCGCGCACACCAGCGCGTGGTGTGTTGGATGCCGGGTCTGGACCAGGACGCGTCCGCCCTTGGGGCCTCGGCCGGCGCGCCCGGCCACCTGTGCCAATAGCTGAAAGGTCCGCTCCGCAGAGCGAAAGTCGGGGAGGTACAGACCGGTGTCGGCATCCACGACCCCGACCAGAGTGACGTTGGGGAAGTCCAGTCCTTTCGCGATCATCTGCGTGCCGATCAACAGATCCACCTCCCCCTTCTCGACGGCTCCCAGAATCCGCTGGTGCGACCATTTGGTGCTCGTCGTGTCCAGATCCATCCGGGATACCCGAGCCTCAGGATACCGCTCCGCCAGCATCCGCTCGAGCTGCTGAGTGCCCGCTCCTCGCATCTGTTGTACGGGGTTGCCGCAGGCGCGGCAGCTGAGCGGCAGCGGCTCTTCGTGTCCGCAATAATGGCATCGCAGAGCCGGTGGCGACCGGTGAACCGTGAGTGAGATGCTACAGCGGGGGCACTGCCACACCTCACCGCAATCCGGGCACTGAAGAAAGGCCGCATACCCTCGGCGGTTGAGCAGCAGGATAGCCTGCTCCCGACGAGCCAGGGTCGCGAGGATCGCGGCGTCCAGTGCCTCAGACCACGCCAAGGGGCCCGTGCCTGACACCTTGGGCGCGATCCGGAGATCGATGATCTCGACCGGCGGCAGTGGCCGCGCAGCGACCCGCTCCGGCAAACGGAGCAGCCCTAGTCTGGCCTCGGTCCGTACCAGGGTCTCGAGTGACGGCGTGGCGCTCCCGAGGAGGAGACGGGCTCCTTCCAGGCGGGCCCGCACGAGGGCGACATCGCGGGTGTGGTAGCGTGGCGTCTCCCCGTTCTTGTAGCTCGCCTCGTGCTCCTCGTCGATGACGATCAGTCCCAGCCGGGCCACCGGCGCGAAGACGGCCGAGCGAGCACCGACCGCCACCCGCCGTTCGCCGCGGTGCAGCAGTCGCCAGGCGTCGGCCCGCTCTCCATCGGAGAGCCCGCTGTGCAGGACGGCGATCTGATCGCCGAATGCGCCGCGAAACCGGCTCACCGTCTGGGGCGTGAGGCCGATCTCGGGTACCAGCACGATGGCGCCCTGGCCCGAGGCCAGCGCACGGCGGACGGCTTCCAAATACACCAGTGTCTTGCCGCTCCCGGTGACGCCGAAAAGGAGCGCGCCTTGCCCCGGCTCCAGCCCGGCAACTGTCGCGATTGCGGCGGTCTGAGCGGGGGTGGGATGGGCCGGCGGCGACGTGACCGTCGAGCCCGCGAAGGGGTCCCGCAACACCTCGGATTGATCCACCCTGGCGAGGCCCTGCCGGACGAGGGCGCGCAGGACCCCGTCTCCATAGCCGAGCTGCTCGGACAAGTGCCGGATCGAGGCGCTGCCGCCCAATGATTCGAGGGTCTGGTAGAGCTCTCGCTGTTTGGGCCGGCGCTTGAACAGCGTCTCCCGCTCGAGCAGTGTGGGCCTCTCATCCGCCAGGGAGAGCACCCGCTCGGTGAGTCGTGCGGCATCCGTATCGGGTGGCTGCACCCGGAGCGACACGGCGTTAACCCGGGTGAGTCGCTCGAGCACCTCCCAGAGCGGCCGCTTGAGGGCACGTGCGGCCGTGTGCACGGGGGCCTCCCCACCCTTCTGCTCGAGCCAGGAGAGGACCTCGCCCGCGAGTCCCCCGGTCACGCGGCTGCCGTTGTGAAGCGACACGATGACCTGCGACTCGCCCCACATCCCGCCGGGTAGAATCGATCTGAGCGCCAGACCGAGTGGAGCCCCATAGTAGCCGGCCATCCACTCCGCCGTGGCCAGGAGGGCCGGAGACAATGCCGGGTCGAGGTCCGGCACTGCCAGCACGTCTCGGGCCTGTGCGGCAGGTGGATCCGCATCCAGGGAGACCACGAGCCCGATCAGCTCGCGCCGGCGCACCGGAACCACCACACGCGTCCCCGGGACGACTCGGTCGCCCAGGGTCTCGGGAATGCGGTAGGTGTATGGGTTGGCGAGCGGGAGCGGGAGGGCGACGAGAGCGAAGCGCTCCGTCATCGCCGCCTGACGCCGAGTCCGGGTGCGGACGGCAGAGTGACCTGGCCGCCGTCGATGTGCGCGCCGACGAACGGATCGTTGGACAGGAGCGCCGCCCCGTCGAGGTCCACGATGTCCACCAGGGGAGTAAAGTGCGCGGCCGCGGTGATGCCCAGCGAGCTCTCGATCATGCAGCCCACCATGACCATGAGCCCATGTGCCCGAGCGACGGCAATCATCCGCAGCGCTTCCCGGAGGCCGCCGCACTTCGCGAGCTTGATGTTGATCCCGTC
>DASYVW010000219.1:0-1722 GCA_035936675.1 Gemmatimonadales bacterium | reverse complement strand
ATAAACGGCAGCCATCTGGTTCCCCGGAGCGGCGAGCGCCGGATCAGGATCTCGCGGGCTATCATGGCCGGGACGAAACCCTGGGCAAAATGGCCGATCCGGTCGTAGTGATTCCGGGCAAACCCGAACGTCTTCTCCATCCAGAATCCGAGCGGCACCTCGGCATAGGTGTACTTTCCGCCTAGCATGAGGATGATCGCGTGAATGGCAATGAGAGTGTAGACCAGCGGTGTGAAGCGGAACCGAGGATACACGTAGATCAGTGCAGGCACGCCGAGGATGACGGGAAACACCTCGAGCACCCAGGTGAACCGGTCATGCGGGGAAATGCCGGACCACACGAACACCACGGCGACGATCGCCAGGAGGGTGAGCTCGTAGGCGGACGGGCGGCCTCGGACGGTATTCATGGTTCCCCGTTAATCCGTTTCCGCATCCGCGTACGGCACGTCGACCGTCATCCCGTCCCGCGCAATCGCCGTCTCCGGAAACACCGCCTTGGCTTCCGCGAGTAGTTCCGACGCGTCCCGGTTGTAGCGTGAGCTGATGTGGGTGAGCACCAGACGCCTGACGCCGGCCTCCAGCGCTACGCGGGCAGCTTCCGAGGCGGTCGAGTGGCCGGTGTCCCTGGCCCGCTCCAGCTCGTCGCCGCCGAACGTCGCCTCGTGCACCAGGAGGTCCGCCCCCCGCGCGGCCTCGATCACTGAAAAGTGCGGCCGGGTGTCCCCGGTGTAGACCAACGTGCGCCCGGAGCGCGGCGGTCCGACGAGATCGGCCGGCCCGAAGGTCCGCCCATCTTCCAGTGTTACCGCCTTCCCCTTGTGCAACTCTCCCCAGAGCGGGCCCTCCGGAATTCCCAGCTCTCGGGCCCGATCGGGGTTGAAGCGGCCCAACCTCTCATGCTCGACCAGGGCGTACCCCACGGTGTCGGCCCGGTGCTCGGTCTCGAAGACCACGATGTCGTACTGGTCGCGGACCAGCCGGTCGCCCGGCTTGATCTCGATGATCTCGACCGGAAACTTGTTACGCTCGATGCCCAGCATCACCGCCGCGCCCAAAATCCGCTGCGCACCCTTCGGGCCGTAGAGCGTCACCGGCGCGCTCCGGTCCTGCAGTCCCATGGTGCGCAGCAAGCCGGTAACGCCGAGCATGTGGTCGGCGTGGTAATGGGTGAAGAAGATCTCCTTGAAGGTGAATCCGACCCCATAGCGCATCATCTGCCGCTGGTTGCCCTCGCCGCAATCGAACAGCAGCATCTCGCCCTCGCGCTGGACGGCGAGGCCGGCGACGTTGCGATCGAGGGTGGGGATCGAGGCCCCGGTACCGAGAAAGGTGAGGGACAACATGGTCTGGAAGATAAAGCGTGAGCGGGAACAGCCCGCTCACGCCTTTAGAAGAGCTTTATGGTAACCGGCACCTTCCCCGGATGCTTCTTGAGCTCATCCAGCAGCTCCCTCATCGAGTGCGACAGGTCCCGGATGTCGTAGTAGAAGCCGCTATCGGTGGCGAACTTGCCGAGCGTGCCCTGGCCCCGGTTTATTCCCGCGAGCAGCGTGTCAAGCCGCTCGGCGGTGGAGCGCAGCTGAGCTGTCATGGCGGCCAGGTTGCTCGTGAGCGTGTCGGTGCGGCTCAGCGTGCGACTCAGCGCCGGATGGGCCAGCGCGGTGTCGAGCCGGGTGGTCAGCTGCCGGAACGCGGTCAGGGTCTTGGTGAGCTCGGCGG
>DASYVW010000218.1:0-2161 GCA_035936675.1 Gemmatimonadales bacterium | reverse complement strand
CGTATCGCGGCACCATGCTGACCGCATTGCGCCGGCCTGGCGGGTGGGCGGCGCTGGTGGGCCTCTGGCGGGCCCTCCGCCGCGCGGCGCGCGAGGAGCTCGAGGCCGGTGCCGATCTCATTCACGCTCACTGGTGGGTGCCCGCCGGGCTCGCCCTTCCACCGGGCGCACGCAGCGTACTCACCGTACACGGCACCGACGCAGCGCTGCTCCGGCGCTCGCGCATCGCCCGGCGGCTGGCCCGCCCCGTCTTCCGCCGCGCGCAGGTGGTTACCGCTGTTTCCCGCGAGCTGGCCGCGTGGGTGCAGAACGGGACCGGACGCCACGTTGCCCCCTCGCATATTCAGCCGATGCCGATCAGGAGCACCAATTTCCCCTGGAGCCGAGGCGGTGGAGGAGCCGTAGTGATCGCTCGGCTTACTCCCCAGAAGCGTGTACGCCTCGCCATCGATGCGGTGGCTACCCTCGTCTCCTGCGGCCACAACCTCCCGCTCACCATCGTGGGGGACGGCCCCGAGCGGTCCGGCCTCGAACAGCACGTTGCCAAACTCGGGCTCTCCGAGTTCGTCCGTTTTGTGGGAAACGTCGACAGTGCGGCGATACCGGACTATCTCGCTCGTGCCGATATCATGATCTTCCCCTCTCGGGAGGAAGGGTTCGGATTGGCCGCGGCGGAGGCACTGATGGCCGGGGTACCGGTCGTCGCTTGCTGGGACGGCGGCGGCGTTCTCGATATCGTGCCGGAAACGGGCGCGGGACGACTCACGCTGCCTTCGGCGCCCGCCATGAGCGACGCGGTCCTGAGCATCCTGCAGGACCCGGATCGGCGTGAAATGGCCCGGCTGGTCGGCGAGTCCTGGCGGGCCCGGCTGGCGCCGGATCACGTAGCGGAAGTCTGTCACGGCTGGTATCGCGAGGCGTTGAGTGCGTAGCGGCTGGGTCCGAGTCGCCCAGGCGCTGGTGGGTCTCGCGATCGTCGTGTTCGCGATCCGGGCGCTCGTTCGGAACTGGGATCAGCTGCGCTCACAGCCGCTCGAGTGGCAGCTCCGGCCCGGATGGCTCGTGCTCAGCCTCGTGCTCACCTGGCTGATGTACGCGCTGCTGATTCTCGGCTGGCGCAGCATGCTGAGCGGTTGGGGCCAGCGGCTGGACGGGTGGAGCGCTGCTCGGATTTGGATTCTGTCCAGTCTCGGCAAATATGTCCCGGGAAAGGTGTGGGCCGTCGCGGGGATGGCCTTGTTAGCGCAACGGGCAGGCGTCGCACCGTGGGCGGCCACAGGCTCGGCCGTGGTGATGCAGGTGCTCGCCATCGGGACGGGAGCGGCGGTCGCAGGATTGGCTGGGGCTCACAACATCGAGTCGGCTCAGCGAGGTGCCGGGGCCGTTCTCCTGCTGCTGGTCGCGGGCGCCATCATCTCGGTGGGGCTACTACTTTGGCCGCCTTTCCTGCGTCGCCTGCTGCGACTGGCGGCACCCCAAGCCGTGGGCGAGCGCCAGCCTACGGGCAGGGGTATCGTCGTAGGGATCGCGACGAATATCATTGCGTGGCTGGGCTATGGTCTCGCCTTGTGGCTCCTCGGCCGCGGGCTGCTGCCCACCTCGGGTCTCGGCCTCCGTCTGGCGATCGCCGTATTCACGGCCTCGTACCTGGCTGGATTCCTCGCTCTGTTTGCGCCAGGCGGTATCGGCGTACGGGAAGGCCTCTTCATTCTCATGCTGCAGAAACCGCTCGGCGTTGGCGCGGCTACCTCGCTGGCATTGGCCTCGCGACTGTTGCTGACGGTGGCTGAGCTTGGTGCGGCCGTTCCATTCCTCGTCTTTCGCCGGAGGCAGGTGCGTGTCCCGTCCTGAGTCTCCATCCGCCTTAGACCAGATGCCCCGTTGGCTGCCATTCGTCGTCATGGGCGCCCTGACACTGCTCCTGTTCCGCAACTACCTCGTGAGCGGACCGGGCTCGATGCTTCTGGGGCAGGATACTATCGCGGCCGGCATCATGTTTCGCTCCTTCTTCGTCGAGCACTTCAAGGCCCTTGGCCGGCTGCCGCTGTGGAATCCTTATCTCTTCGGTGGTGTGCCCACGATCGAAGCGGGGAGCGGCGATATCCTCTACCCAGCCTCGGTCCTGCACCTGCTCTTGCCCATGCCCAGCGCGCTTGCCTGG
>DASYVW010000217.1:0-1586 GCA_035936675.1 Gemmatimonadales bacterium | reverse complement strand
CCGATTCCGCCATTTTCTCGCGCACGGCATCTGGACGCTCGGTCATGGCCATAACCGCCAGTCGCTCCTTACTCTGCGACTTCGGGGCCCGGTAGCCCGCCTGCCTCAGGAAGCCGATCAGATCGCGCCGGGTCCAGCCTTCCAGCCAGGCGGCCATATCGGTGGCGGGAGCGACCAGACCGCTCTCGAGGATCAGACGAGACGATTCGGCCACATCCAGCCCGTATCGAATGGTTTCATGCCGGCAGAGGCTGGCGAGCGAGCGGGGCGCGCCGGGGTCGGCACTCAGGTGGCGCAGGGCGTCCACGGCATGAGCACGGGACCCGAGTGGCAACCTGGCCAATGCGGCAAGAAGTAGCTGGAAACGGGTATCGCGGGGAGGAACAGGAGAACGTAAGGCGTCATTTGCCAGGGGGGTCCAGAGTGCCCAATAGTCCATGCCGCTGGACATCTCGGCGACAAAGGCATTACGCTGGCGCAACAGGTCGTGGCCATCCGTCAACGAAAATCCATACGGGGCCATCACGGCGGACACGAAGTAGGCCGCCTCTCCAGCCATGATGAACCCGGAGAAGCCCTCGTGCGCGGCCACCATGACCAGCGTGGTGCGAAGGTCTAGGTACGCATCATCGCTCCCCAGAGCCAGGTGCCGATCGATCGGTGCCGCCATAACGGCCCTGGCCAGATCGGCATAGCGGTGGTGCACCCGGTCCGGGCTGTCCACTGGGCTAACCCGCCGCACCCGCCACAGGTACTCAGCTAGACCGTCGATGTCCTCGCGGCGCACCCGCTCCCGGAGCCACGGCGAGAAGTCGAGACAGGGGACGCAGCTCGACGGGTTGTGATCCCGTGACAAGCAGGGAAATTCGCGGCGCCCCCTGCCGGCTACGAAGCCCAGCAGGTCGCAGGAAGTGAGATCGTCGGTGGTCAGAATCGCCGAAACGTCAAACGTCAATCGGGGCCCCTAAGGTCGAAACTGCTAGAATGTTTCGCGAGTTTGCCAACTCGGCAAGGGTATGGGATAGGCCAATTTGGCGTGGTGTAGGGGTCTATACCCCCTTAGCGGGCCGGTCGGTGAGCGACCCCCACCTGAACCTAAGCCTGGTCCCGGTAGGACTAGCAACTCCGCGACGCCCGTCGGGGCTTTTTGTGCGAAGCCCCGCCCGGAGATGATCTCAGGGCGGGGCGTTCACTTGGACTCATGGGCGATGAGGGGCTCGAACCCCCGACCTCGCGCATGTGAGGCGCGCGCTCTAACCAGCTGAGCTAATCGCCCGAAAGTGGGAGCGGGATCTTAAGCTCGCCTTCCGACTCAGGCAAGCGGTTTGGCATAGGCAAAGGCCCCGCCTCAGCTGCGCGGGGCCTTTCCTATCGATCAGGAACCGATCACGCCACAGTGGCCTACTAAAACGTCACCGTCTTCGAGCTGGAGCAGCGGGACGTCCCGTGGTCGCAAACCTTGTATACATATGTCGGAGCCGCGCGGGAGGGGTCGACGTACCTCGCCGCATTGGTGTACGTGCCGTCGTTGGCAGTGATAATGATCCGCGCGCTGTTTCGGTAGACATCGACGGTGGCGGTCGTCG
>DASYVW010000216.1:0-3697 GCA_035936675.1 Gemmatimonadales bacterium | reverse complement strand
AACGTGGACATCAGCACGGTCCCGGGCACCGGGCTGGCCGGCCGGGTGACCAAGAACGACATCACCAGCTATCTCGAAGGCGGGGAAGCAGGGAAGCGGGGAAGCAGAGAGGCATTTGCCGACCGTCCGGCTGGTTCGGGGCCAACGACCTCCCCGCTTCCCCGCCTCCCCGCTGCCCCTCTGGCCCCGGCAGCGACCGTCGACCCCTGGCCCGGCGATCGGGTCGAGCCGTGGTCTCGGATCCGGAAGCTTACGGCCGATCACATGGTGATGTCGCGGCGCGTCTCGCCCCACGTCAACACGGTGTTCGAGGTCGACTACACCCGCGTGGCGCAGATCCGGGCGCGGCAGAAGAAGGAATATGCCGACCGCGGGGTGAACCTGACGTACCTCGCCTTCATCATCAAAGTGGTGGCCGACAATCTCCGAAAGCATCCCGTGCTCAACTCCGCGGTCTCGGGCGAGAGCACGCTGTTCCGCCGGGATATCAACATCGGGATCGCCGTGGCGCTCGACTGGGGGCTGATCGTGCCGGTGATCAAGCACACCGATGAGATGTCGCTGCTGGGCGTAGCCCGTGCCATCAACGATCTCGGGGAACGGGCCAGGACCAAGAAGCTGAGCCCGGACGAAGTGCAAAAGGGCACCTTCACGATCACCAATCCCGGCGTCTTCGGATCTCTGATCGGCACGCCTATCATCAACCAGCCACAGGCGGCCATCCTCTGCGTCGGCGCAATCGAGAAGCAGCCGGCGGTGATCACCGTGGACGGCGCCGACATGATCGCTGTCCGCACCAAAGGCATGCTCGCGCTCGCCTTTGACCATCGGATTGTGGATGGGGCCGATGCCGACCGGTTCATGGCCGAGGTGAAGGCCGGACTCCAGGACTTTCCCGAGAGCGGGGTCTGAGATGCCGCGACGCATCATCGAGGTGGACGGGGAGCCGTGGGGAGTGGCGGTCAGCGGCAGGGTGACGCAGTACGTGAAGGACGAGTTCGGCCTGGTGTTCACCCGAGGTGTGGGTCCGAATCGCGAGCAGCGGGTAGTGCGCTACTCGCCGCTCGGATCCAAAGGCCGGGAGGTGTCGCTCGGACAGCTGAGCGATTCGGAGCTACGCGACCTGCTGGCCCATTCCCAACCGTCGTGGACGGCGCCCGAGATGGGATACCAGCGCTGACCGCCGCGGGAAGGGCGTCAGACCGGGTGGACACCATCGATCTGCACGTGCACTCGACCGCCTCGGATGGAAGCCTGTTGCCCGGGGGGGTGGTGAAGCGTGCAGCTGGAGCGGGACTCCGAGCTATCGCGCTGACGGATCACGATACGTTGGCCGGCATCCCGGAAGCGCTCGCGGCCGGTGAACAGTATGGAGTTCGGGTGGTGGGCGGCTGTGAGTTTTCGGCTGCCTCTCCCTGGGGCGAGATGCACGTGCTGGGGTATTTTCTGCCGCCTGAGTCGCCTCAACTCGAGGCGTTCCTCGAGGGCTGCCGGGCCGATCGGGTGCGGCGCGCCCAGGAGATGGTCCAGCACCTCCGGCGGTTGGGGGTGGACCTGTCGTTCGAAAACGTGCTTCAGGAATCTGCCGGGGGCGCGGTGGGCCGGCCCCATGTCGCACGGGCAATCGTCCGCCACGGCGGGGCCATAGATCTGGGCGACGCGTTCGATCGCTTTCTGGGTCGGGGGCGTCCCGCATTCGTCGAGAAGACGCTCCCCCAGTTCCGGACCATCGCGGAGCTGGTGCACGCGATCGGCGGTCTGGTGTCTGTGGCGCACTTGAAGGAGCGCGGGACCCGTGCGTTCATCGAGCGGCTCAAGGGTGAGGGGCTCGATGCCGTGGAGACGCGCCATCCGAGCCACGACCCCGATCTCCGTGCACGCCTCACCGACATCACGCTCCAGCTGGGCCTGCTTCGGACCGGCGGGAGCGATTGGCATGGCGATCCGGAGCCGGGTGTGACCCACGGAACCATCGGGTCCCAATCGGTCCCCATGGAGTGGCTCGAACGGCTCGACGGTCGGGTTGGTTCTCTAGCTTCGCGACAACAATGACTCTCCTCCAGCCAGACACGCTCGCGCCGGACTTCACCGCCTCCGCATCGGACGGGGGAACCTATAGATTGCAGGAGCTGCTCAGGCGGTCGCGGGTCCTGCTGGTATTTTATCCCGGCAACAACACGCCTGGCTGAAATCGCCAACTCTCCGCCGTGCGCGACGAGATCGAAGCCTACAACGAGTATGACATTCGCCCCTTCGGCGTGAACCCGGCGTCCGTCGAAAATCATGCGGCGTATGCCGCGCGGCTGGGCCTGCCCTTTCCACTGCTCTCTGATCCCGGACTCACGATCAGCGCGGCCTATGGCACCCTCAAACCCAACGGATCCGGGATTGCCCGGTCGGTCTGTTTGATCGACCGGGACGGCCGAGTCATGTACAGTCAGGCGGGAGCGCCGGGTGCCGACGTAATCCTCGAGGGAATGAGATCCCAATGAGCGCCGGCCAGTTCGACTTTCGCGGCAAGGTCGCTCTGGTGACCGGAGTGGGCCGGGCAGGCCAGATCGGGAACGCCGTGGCCCTCGCATTCGGCAAAGCGGGCGCCAAGATCGTGGCATGCGATCTCAACGCCGTAGGTGTGGCCGAGCGGGTGCGCGAGTTTGCGGCGCAGGGTGTGGATGCGCGGCCCTGCGCGGGCGACCTGACGGAGCCGGACATCGCGGCGCTCGCCGTGGAGATCGCGCTCAAACACTTCGGGCGGCTGGATATCGTGGTGAACGTCGCGGGCGGGCTGACGACCTACGGACCCATCAGCGACGTGACGGTTGAAGCGCTCGATCGGGAGATTTCCATCAACCTGAAAACCACCGTTCTCGTGTCCCAGGCGGCTATTGAGGCGCTGACCCGGACTCAAGGCTGCATCGTCAACTTCTCCTCGATCGCCTATTTCGAGCCTCAGACTCCCATGGCGGTATACAGCGCGGCCAAGGCGGCGGTGGCCGGATTTACTCAGAGTCTTGCGCTCGAGCTGCGGGATCGGCACATCCGGGTCAACGCCGTGGCCCCCGCAATGGTGCGCACCATGGATAACCTCGCGGCCGTGGGCGACACGGACGCGCAGTACGTCGAGATGCAGGCGATCACCGACGGGGTGATGGCGCTTGCAAGCGGTACCCCCTCCAAGACCGGCGAGATCCTACCCATTTCACCCGCCGGCGCCGGAGCTCGCTGATGGAGCTCCAGGGCAAGGTGGCCCTGGTGACCGGTGCAGGACGACGGCTCGGGCGGGCCATGGCGCGCGTCCTCGCGGAGCGCGGCATGACGGTTGCCATCCACTACCATGCCTCGGCCGACGGCGCCACTGCGCTACGTGACGAGATCGTGCGCGCGGGTGGCCAGGCGGCTTGTTTCGAGGCCGATCTCACCGACCCGCATGCGGCGCGTGCACTTCCCGAGCAGGTGGTGGACAGCCTGGGTCGACTCGACGTCCTGGTCAACTCGGCCGCCGTGATGCACCGCCTGCGACTGGAAGACACCACACCCGAGCAGTGGGATGCGATTGTCGATCTCAATCTTCGATCGGTGTTCTTCTGCGCCCAGGGTGCCGCGCCGGCACTCCGGGCCGCGCGGGGCAAGATGATCAACCTGGCCGACCTTGCGGGCCTCGAGCCCTGGCCGGGGTTTGCCGCCCATTCCATCAGCA
>DASYVW010000215.1:0-1899 GCA_035936675.1 Gemmatimonadales bacterium | reverse complement strand
GTGGTTCGGCTCGTCGCGCCATCCGAGAGCGAATCGGTAGACCCCCGACGGGTGGTCTTCACCTGGCGGAGACAGGGAGTCGATCCGCTCTACCGACTCACCATTACCGACCCGAGTGGCGCAGTCGTGTGGGTGCACGAGACCGCCGATACCGTGTTGACGGTGCCGGGAGCATCGCCCCTCAGGGCTGGACAGACCTACCTCTGGTACTTGGACGCGCTGGACTCGGATGGTCGTTCGGCGACGAGTGGGATCCGCCGCCTCCAAACAGCGCCATGAGACCGGTTTGGGCTCTCCTCGCTGTCCCAATTGCATCAGTGGTCACTTGGAGCTGCTCGCGGCCGCGGGATCCTCCTTCCAGGGAGCCGGCGGCGATTCTGCGAGGGGGCGATTCCATTCTCACCGCGGGGGAAGCGGTCTACCTCCGGGGAAACTTCGATAGCGCCAGCGCTTTTTGGCGGGCCGGGCTCCGTCAAGCACGCCAATCCGGCGATTCGGCGCTCCAGGCCCGGCTGCTGACCTGGCTCGGTCTGGCGGCCTATCGCCAGGGTAAGTATCCCGAGGCCCATCGCAACGGCGAAGCTGCACTCGCGCTCAAGCTCAAGCTCGGCCTTCGCACCGAGGTGTCCAAGTCCTACAACGCGATGGGCCTCCTCGCCTGGAATGAAGGCAGGCTTCCCCAGGCGATTCAGCTCTTCCAAGCCGCTTCCAAGACGGCCCGAGACGCGGCCGACCAAAGTGCGTTGGCCAAGGCCGCTAATAATCTCGCGTTGGTCCACACGGAGTTGGGCCAGTTTGCCGAGGCTCGGACCGAGTTCCACGCCGCACGGGAGTCGGGCCATAAACTGGGTGATCGTCGGATCGAAGGTGGCGCGCTGACCAATTTGGCTATGCTGGACATCCAAACCGGCAACCCGGTGGACGCGATCGCATCCCTCAACGAGGCCCGCGGCCTCTACCGATCCATCGGTTACGAGACTGGCGAGCAGAACTCGCTGGGGCAGCTCGGGACCGCCTACCAGGCCCTCGGCGAGCCCAGGCTCGCACTCGCCGCTCTGGACACCGCCCTTCAGGTAGCCCGCAGAGAGGGTCTGCGGCAGGAAGAGGCCAGCGATCTCGAGCTGATCGCGGAGATTTATCGCGATGCCGGCGACCCGCAGCGCGCGCTCGAGCTCTACGGCCAGGCCCAGCCACTCAATGCCGAGCTCGGGCTCGAAGTGGATCGGGGAACCGATCTTCGGAATCAGGCGGAAATTCAGGCCTCCCTCGGTCGCGCGACGCTGGCTCGGCAGCTCGCCAGTCAGGCCCGCGCGATTCACCGGAGCGCAGGAGCTCGGCTGCAGGAGCTGCGGGACAACCTGCTGCTCGCCGACCTGGCGGCTCGATCGGGAGCACACGCCGAAGCAGCCTCCGTTCTGCGTCGCGCCGACTACCTGGCCGCGGAGCTGGACGCCCGAACCGCCCGGCTCGAGACCGCCCTCACCAAAGCGCGCATTGCTGATTGGGAAAAGGATTCCCGGGCGGTGCTGCGAGTCCTGAAGTCCGCCAGGGTCGATCTCGCCCAGGGCGGTTACGGAACAGAGTGGCAGGCTGCGATGTTGGAGGCTCGGGCCCACGCGAGGCTGGGCGCCTTGCACCTGGCCCTTTCCTCGGGAAGACAAGCCGTGGCGGCAGTGGAACGGGTCCGCGCCAATTTCGGATCCGGTTTCCTCCGCACCTCGTACGTGGCCGACAAATCAGCTCCCTACTCGGACCTGGTTGAGACCCTTCTGCGTATGGGCAGGACCGAGGAGGCTTTCGAAGTGGCGGATGCACTTCGAGCCCGGGCCTTGGTGGAGCACCTGGCGACAACCGAAGAAGACCACGGCCCCACGAGCACCACGCTGCAGTCTCTCGCGC
>DASYVW010000214.1:0-2686 GCA_035936675.1 Gemmatimonadales bacterium | reverse complement strand
TTTGATGAAGTAGTGCTGACCAACAGCGCTACGCCACCTGTTGCGAATGCAGGTGCCAACCAGGAACAATGTAACACGGGCACCTTTACCCTTGTCGGAAACGCGGCGGGTCCGGGGGCTGGTGTGTGGACGATTCAGGGTGCGGCGAACGGATCGGTTATCACCAATATTAATTCACCTTCGACAACGGTTACAAGCTTGTCGTCAGGAAGCAGTGTAACATTAAGATGGACGATCAGCAACGGATCCTGTTCAACCTTTGATGATGTGGTCTTGACCAACAGCGCATTGCCCACCACCCCCACAAAAACTACTGCAGAGATCTCTTGCAGCTTCCGTGCGGACTCCGTGTTCTCCGTATCTTCGTGGTGCGCAGTTGCTTTGCGCGGAACAAATCCTCATCCCAATTGTTCTGCAAACGGCAACCGAAACCTCGAACAAGAGAGAAGGTATGTCGCTTCGCCCCGTCAAGCAGATCATCCACACCACGCCCACCATCGAAGGCGCCGGGGTGAAGCTCCAGCGCGCCTTCGGGTTCGGCAAGACCAGGGACTTCGATCCTTTCCTGTTACTGGATGACTTCCGGAACGAGAACCCCAGCGACTACCTGGCCGGATTCCCCTGGCACCCCCACCGCGGGATCGAGACGATCACCTACGTGCTCGCCGGCTCGGTTGAGCACGGCGACAGCCTCGGCAACAAGGGCAAGATGACCGCCGGCGACGTGCAGTGGATGACGGCGGGCAGCGGCATCCTGCACCAGGAGATGCCCAAGGGCGACGCAGAAGGCCGGATGCACGGCTTTCAGCTCTGGGCCAACCTGCCCTCGTCGCTGAAGATGACCGATCCGCGCTACCAGGACATTCCGGCGAGCGCCATCCCCGAGGTCACCGACGACGACGGTACCAAGGTGCGGGTGGTCTCCGGCGAGTTCTGGGGCCAGCGGGGGCCGGTGGAAGGGGTGGCCGCCGATCCGAGCTACCTCGACATCTCAGTGCCACCCGGTAAACAAAAGCGGCTCGGCGTGGAGACCACGCGCAACGCGTTTGCCTACGTGTTCGCCGGCTCCGGCACCTTCCGCGACGCGTCGGACCCCCAGGCAGTCCTGACCGAGTCAGGAGCGGACCCGAATGCTCCCGCCCGCTACGACGCCGGCAACCACTCGCTGGTGCTGTTCGACCGGGGCGACGAGGTGGTGGTCCGGGCCGGCGATGAGGGGATCCGCTTCCTGCTGGTCTCCGGTAAGCCGATCGAGGAGCCGGTGGCCTGGTACGGCCCCATCGTGATGAACACGCGGGACCAGCTGGACCAGGCGGTGACCGAGCTCAGGGACGGGACATTCATCAAGCACCGCTGATGCGGCCGTCCCGGCTTGTTCCATACAACGTATTCCGGTGATATTGACTGATCCTGACCGACAATTGGGGAGGTAGATCTTGACGGACCCTCGAATCGGAGCAGCCCGTCGCCGTGCATTCCGATGCTGCATGGTGGCAACGGGACTGGCGGCGGGTGCCGGCAGAGCGTCGGCCCAGACAGCGACACCCGGCGCCGCCATCGGCCCGGAACCCCAGTCGATCCGGATCAACCCGGAGAACGTCCGGCTCAACAACTACCTGCACGATCTGGCCGGTCGAGGCGCCATCGTCGGCATGGTCGGTGGTGGACTGGTCGACCACCTTCGGAACAAGAACGATGGCGGCGGCCCCGACGAGCTGTCAGGGCAGATCGCCGAGCGAGCCACGCAGCATGCGGCGCAGGTGAGCGTCAGCCACGGCCTGGCCGCCCTCATGCATCGCAGCACCGACTACGGCTACCAGCGCTGTGAGTGTCACGGATTCGGTCCCCGAGTCGGGCACGCGCTGCTGGAGACCATTACCGATCGCCGAGCCGACGGGAGCCGGGCGCTCTCGGTCCCTCGTATCGCCGGAGACTACGCCGGGGGCTTCGCCGGGCTCGCCTGGCAGCGCGATCGCAACGCGGGCGACGTCCTGCGGGGTACCACACTGTCCTTCGGCTTCAAGGCGCTCTTCAACATCACCCGTGAGCTGACCGGCGTGGGTGTTAGGCGCCGCTGAGGGAGCGATCGCGACAGAGGACCTCCTCCGTAGATCGCGCGGCAGTGACCGCGCATCACGGAGCACACAGAGGCAGCATGGACAATACACCACGGAAGCACGGAAGACACGGAAGCTGGACGAGACAGGATCAAAGCAGCATTCTTTTGATGCCATGGGGGAGAAGGTGAACGTTGAAGTTCATCAGGAGACCCGAGGACGCCCCTTGCAAGCGCATGTAGGTAATGAGTTGTGCGGAGTGAATCGGTAGGAGTTTGTCCACGGATTTTATTTCGACGACCAGCAAGTTTTCGATCAGCAAATCAATCATATAGCCCTTTAAGAGCTGTATTCCTTTGTATTGGAGAGGCAAGGCGACTTGGCTGTCATAGGGCGATCCCGCGAAGCTCCAGTTCGTGGCACAGACACGCGTGATAGCTCGATTCCAGCAGACCCGGACCTAGATGGCGGTGTACCTCAATGGCTGCCCCGATGGTTACATCGCTAAGTCGATTGGTGCCATGTTCAATGAGTCCCACGCGCCGACCCTATAAAACCTGATCATAGGAGTTCGCGACCCAAGGTTATCGTCTTTTCCATGCGCTAGCATTCTTTCTTCCGCATCTTCC
>DASYVW010000213.1:0-4071 GCA_035936675.1 Gemmatimonadales bacterium | reverse complement strand
GAGTTCTACTGGAACTTGATGATCTTGCCTGCCGAGGGTACGCCGTTCCGGTTGAGGACGAAGAACAGGTAGTACCCCGGTGCGATGTTGACATTGCCCGGCGCCGTGACGTTCACGCCGTTGGCCGTGGGGGTGAAGGGCAACGTATTGGCCAGCTGGCCTCCGTCGAAGGCGTGAGTCACGGCGCCCAGCCGGATCCACCGCACCTCGGTGATCTGAGCTTTGTTTGGCGTGGCCACCTCGAACGCCTCACCGCGACTGACCGCGGCCGGCACAGAGGTGATCGTCGGCCGAACTCCCTTGAACAAGTATGGCGGTGAGAAGATCTCGTGGTTCCTCTCGGGCGGTACTTCCTGGGTGCCGGCCATCGCGTCACCGCTCGATCCGTGAAGCACTGTGCCATCAGGGAGAAGCATCGAGACTGAGTGGTAGACCCGCATCTTGCTAGCGCTGGCCAGAGTCGTCCACTGCCCTGTCTTCGGATTCCAGAGCTCAGCCGCCTTCACCGCATCGGCCTGGTTGATGTCCACGAAGCCGCCGCCACGCGTACCCCCAGTGGCGAGCACTTGCCCATCGGGCAAGATGGTGGCGTTCATGTGGCGACGCTTGTTGGCCATCGAGCCGGTGAACTGCCAGGCCGGAGTTGCCGCATTGAGATCAATGATTTCCGCCGTCTCGGTCGGCAGGTTGGTCTTCGTATCGGGTGTTGGCCAACTCGTATTGCCGCCCCCACCGACGACAAGGATCTTCCCAGGCTCATACATGACCGCGGAGCCGTAATCGCGATTGAAGCCATACCTGTGAGTTGGGCCGTCAGTCCAACTGCCACGGCCGCCGCCGACACCGGTGCCATCAACGTTGAACCAACGTGACCGGATTCGCTCACTGGCGTTGAAAATCAGCCCAGTCTTCGGATCGACGAAATTCCTGGGATAGTACGGGATCTCCAGACTGCCGGCACCAGGCAGCGGGGCCCAGTGACCTCCCTCCCAGATCTCGGGCGTGGTGACCACTAGGTTCGCTTGGTCGCGTCCAGCCATAGTCAGCGCCCGGCCGTCGGGCAGCACCGTCACGGTCGGGTACCAACGGCCGTGCGCCATGTCCGGTCCGTCTGACACGGCACCGTCCTGAGTGAAGAATCGGGTCGTGGGGATGCCTCGATCATCCTGGAGGTGGCCTCCCGACACCAGCAATCTGCCATCCGGCATCAGCGCAAACCCGGCGCAGAAGAGCATGGTATCGACCCTGATCATCTGAGCGCTGGTAGGCGGCCCCGCCGCAGGATTCCAGAGCCGCGGCATACCCATGGTATCGGGAAGAACATCTCTCTTGCCCCAGGCAATGATGTTGCCGTTCGGCATCAGGATCATCTCGAGAGGGACGATGTCCCACGGAACGACCGACCCCCATTTGCCCTTGCTGGCCTCCAGCGGTAATGCCGAGACGCTCACCGGGGAAGAGGTCACGCTGGCGGTTCCCGCCAGGAACTCGATGGTGTGGTCCCCCGTGCCGTTGATGCCGAGGTCGGTGAATCGGGCAATGCCGTTCGCGTCCGTCGTCGCGGTCGTGTTCCCTTCCAGTGTGCCGCCGCCCAAAACGCTGGCAGTAACCGCCTGGCCGGAAACCGGGGTGCCGCCGGCAGCGGTGACCACCACCACCGGCTGAACCGCCGGGTCGAAGACCTCACTGCTCAGCGCGGCGACCGGGGGGTTGGTCGTGATGACGATGCCGCCGTTGGGATTGCCTGCCGTGGCCGTGGCCACGAAAGTGACCGGGGAACCCTGGAGTCCCGAGACCGTCGCGGTCGTCGTCTGCTCTCCAGGCGTTGGGCCGAGAATCCGGGTCACCGAGGCGTGCCCGTCCGATCCGGTCTTCACCGTCCCGGACGAGACGCTGCCGCCTCCCTGGGCTTGCCAGGTTACGCTGACACCGGGCACCGCGTTGTTGTTGGCATCGGTGACCGCCACGACGAGCGCGCTGGCCAGGGCCGTCCCGACGGTGCCGGTTTGGCCGTTGCCGCCGATCGAGGCGATGTCGGTAGCGGTAGTCGGCTCGACGTTCGAGCCGCAGCGGAGGACGCTGAGAGCCAGAAGGCCTGCAATGGCCCAGGAGCGGGTTTGCCAGGAACGAGTCATGGTCACCGTGACGGCCTGGGTTCCAGGTCCGTCGGATCGAGGGTAAAAGAAGCCGCGCAGCCCACCCTACGCAGGTCCCGGGCCGGAATGATGCCTGGTTTTAGACTCTAAAAGCCAAGCGCTGCTTGAGCTTACAAGCCAGCGCCGGATTACCGTTGCATGGGCACCACGGGGATCCTGATGCCTCTGCCTCACCCAGTTCCAGGCGATGCCGGCCGCAAGATCTACGTCCGCAGCGGCCCCTGCTGTGTCCTCAAACACAGCCAAATGGCCCCGGCCAGGGGATACCGCTACGCTACGGTGCGGATAATAAGGGGTACGATCCCATTTTTACGTGAAAGTCAGATGAAGAAAATCGCTGAATTACCGGCAGGCTGTGGACCGTACTGCGGCGGAACTTCTGGAGAGCGGGCGACCGGACTCGAACCGGCGACGTCCAGCTTGGGAAGCTGGCATTCTACCACTGAATTACGCCCGCGGGTCGGAACGGAATGTGGTGTGGTGTCAGGAGCAGGTCAAGGCGGTAGAGCGCCGTTACTTCGACGCCGAGGCCTCCAGAAAGCTGCGCAAATCTGGCTCGCTGATGGCCGGCTCACCGGGCGATACGTTGTTCAGTTTGCCCTGCCGCATCCAGCGCTCCAGCTCGCCAACGAGCTCGAACAGATGGTCGAACGAGTCCACGATGAACAACAAGGGCTGGTAGTGATCGATCTCGAAGTACTGGTTGATCACCCACTCCAACTGGATCGGGTACCGCTGAACATCCGGCGAGTCGATGGAATGAGCGATCTCCCCGTATGAGCTGAGCAGACCGCTGCCGTACACCCGCAAGTCGCCGTTGCCGCGCATCAGGCCAAACTCGATCGTGAACCAGAAGAACCGAGCCATTGCCTTGAAGATGCTGGTGACCCGACGGATCTTCTCCTTCTCATCCCGGATGCCCGCCACGATCTCGGCCGCCGTGTTGGCACAGTCGCCGAAGCGAACCAGCGTATCGGCAAAGGCCCGGTCGGTATGCATCGGGACGTGGCCGGCGATGTCGTGGAAAATGTCCGGCTCCGGCAGGTAGTCGAGCGTGGCGCCGTCTCGGATGGTAATCGTGGTGGGAAATTCGCGGTTACGCAGTGAGTCGAAGAAGAGGAAGGACGGAATGTACCCGCTCACCGCCTTTGCCTTGAACCCGGTGAGCGGGCTCAGAAAGCGATTGACATCTTCCAGCCGCGGCACCCGGGTGGGCTCAAGGCAGAGGCTGTCGATCCCCTGGAGAAACCGCGGGTTGGCATAGCGCCGCCAGCGGTCCTCCATGCGGGCGAAAAGCTTGCTCCACGCGTAGTGATTTGCCTCGGAGTAGAGCTCGTAAGGCTGGTGGATGTACAGGCGCCCTTCCTGCTGGGCCTGCTCGATGAAAGGCGCCTTGGTGGTTGTCAGCCCGATGCCGTCCCCCTCCTGCGCTCTTACCGCCGCCATGGAACTCTCCTCGGGCTCCGGCCCCCGCTCAGCTCTTTGCTTGGGGCGTCTTGTAGCGCCACGCCGAAATACCGGTACCCTGTGCCTTGGCCTCGATCGGATGGGTTTCGCCGGTCTTCAGGGCGGGCACCTGAACCTCCTGATTGCCCACGACTGTGCCCTTGCTGTCCAGGAACTCAAAGATCACCGTGATGGGCTTCGCTGCGATGGGCTTCCCCCGCGAGTTCTGTGCCTCACGCCCAGTTGCGGTGCCCTTGACGCTCGCACCGTCGGCTGCCGGTGCGAACTCTTTCACCGCGATGCTGACCGGCATTGCGATCACCTGCATGGCGGTCTTGTTGGCCGACGTTTCCTTCTTGGCCATCCGCTGACCCGTCGCGAGCATCCGGAGAACGTCGTCGTTCAGCGGCTCGATCGCAACCAGGCGCGCGGCCGTTTGAGCCAATTGTGGCCCTTTCTTCAGGCCAAT
>DASYVW010000212.1:0-8078 GCA_035936675.1 Gemmatimonadales bacterium | reverse complement strand
CGGGCCAGGGCACCACCGTGAAGGTCTTTCTTCCCCGGGTGGAAGGTGACGAGCCCGTCGCGACCGAGGCGCCCGTATCACTGAGAGGCGATGAGACCGTGCTGATCGTGGAAGATGAAGATGGAGTGCGCGAGCTTATCTGGAAGATTCTGACTGACCACGGGCACACGGTGCTGGAGGCTCGGCACGGCCGGGATGCATTGACCGTGGCCGCCGGGTATAACCATCCGATTCATCTGCTGGTGACCGACGTGGTCATGCCGGAGATGGGAGCCGGCGAGCTGGTGGACCGCCTGATCACCAAGCGCCCCAACCTGAAGGTTCTGTTCATCTCCGGTTATACCAACGATGAAGTGCTTCGCCGCGGAGTGACCCGAAGCGACGCCGCCTTCATTCAGAAGCCGTTCGTGGGGCTGGAGCTGATGCAGAAGGTGCGGGGGCTGCTGGACACCTCTAACCAGCGTGAGCGGGAACAGCAAAGGACGTAACTACCGCACCCGCCGCTGCAGACTCCGAAGTACGTCCGGCCCCGGCTCTCCCCGCAGATAGAGCATCACATCGCCAACCGACCAACGCAGGCTTCCTTCGGCCGCGCTGGGAGCCTGGCCGGTGCGCAGCCGTTGCTGATCCAGCAGGATCATTCGGCCACGCGAGTCCACATACACCACCCGCACGACCGGCCGGTTGGGGTCGGCGCCTGCGACCAGGCGGCCGTAGGTCAGACCGATGAGCTCGGGCGTCATGCCTTCGATTACGTGCACGGGCGAGCCGAGCTGCTTGACGGCCTCATCGAGACCGATACGCAGGTAGACCTGCGACCGCTGCTCCGGCGTGCGGGATGGTGGCGGCTCCGTAGCGGCCGGCGCCTCGGCTCGGGCCGGTGCCGGCGGTTGCAATGCCGCCGTGGCTGCGGCCGCCCGCTCACGCCGACGCTGGCGGTCCAGCTCCGCCAGGGCCTGTGCCGCGGCGCGCCGGGTGGCCAGGTCATCCTCCGGCCGAGCCGTATCCTTCGCCTGGGTATCCCTCGCCACTGAATCCGTCGAGACCGACTCCGCCATACTGCCGGCGGCCGCCAGCGTCTGCGTTTCGGGTGGCGCCGAGTCGGTGAACTCATCGGCTACGCTGTCGGCCGGCTCGCGCGCGCTGTCGACCATAGCTGCCTTCGCTGCGTCCACGGCCTTGGGTTGCGGGGTAGTCTTCGCGGCCAACGTGCGGTTCTTCGCCAGGGTGCGGGCCGGCGGCGTCACTACCTGGGCCACCGGCTGGTCGGGCCGTGCGGTCTCCTCCGGGCTGGCTACGGCCGGGGGCACTGAACGAGTCGCAGTGGTGATGTCGCGAGCCGGAGGCAAGGAGCCGTGCTGTCCAACGAGGCTCATCAGCCCGCGTCCACCGCCGATCACGACCGCGATCATCGCCGCCCACCCAAGAGCGCGGAACCACCGCCGCCGGCGGGCGAGCGCTTCGGCGTTGTCCAGGACCAGAAGGACCGGCGTCTCCTCCCACGTCTCCGGTTCGCGGAGCTGCCTGCGGAAGGGGGGTGCCGATTCACGCGGCGGCGGGGGCGGAGGAGCAGCGGCTCCAGCCGGCATCTCGAGAGCGCCGACCAGGCGATCAGCCTCCGCCAGAAACTGCTTCACCTCCTGAAGGCGCGAGCCACAGGCCACGCAGGTGCCGAGGTGGCTCTGGACCTCACGCGCTTCGGTGACATCAAGCTCGCCATCGAGCAGCGCGTGGAGTGTGCCTTCATCAAGATGCGACATTCTTCCCCCGTCCTTCCGACTGATAAGCTTCGACCAGGCGGCGCCGTGCGCGGGCCAGTGTCGTTCCCACCGCACCCTTGGAGAGCCCCAGCGTGGCGGCGATCTCCTCGTAATTGAAGCCCTCTGCCTTCAGCAGGAGGGCCTCCCGGTCTCGCTCGTTCAACAGTGCGAGCGCCGCACGGACCGCGGCACTCCGTTCGTTGCGCTCGTAGTCGTTCTCCGGACCCTGCTCTGCGCGGTCCTCGGTCCGGAGCAGTTCCAGCCGGCGGCCCTGGCGGAGGGCCCTCCGTCCGTCTTCCCGCACCAGGTTCAGGGCGACGGCAAAGAGCCAGGGGCGCGGATTGTTCGGTGGTGCCGCCACGGCCCGGGCGAACGTTTCCTGGGCCAAGTCCTCTGCCCGGTCCCGGTCTCCCGTCCGGCGGTAAAGCATCCGGACGAGAGACCCGTAGTACTGCTCGAACAGTTCGGTCAAATCGGCCGTCATGTGCCTCTGAAGTTGCGGACCAGGCCCGCCAATTGACCCGGTTGCCAAGTCTCGACGCCCGAAGGGCCTATTCGAAGGCTCGCCTTCCGGCCGGCTATCAGGAGCTCCTCGCCGACCGAAAGGTAGGGAGCGATCTCTGGCAACTGTCGTACCAACTCGAAATATGCCTTGCTGTAGGCTGCTACATCAGTGACGGTGATCCTATCGGCCTGGGCCACATCAGTCCAGACCCGCCCCCGCCGGATGAACAGCCGTCCGCCGGCCCTTCGCGTCTCTGACGCCGCGCCGCCCCGTGACAACGACTGCAGCCGGTCGGACGCGGCCGAGTCGGTCGCGTCCAAGGTCTTAGAATCGGCCAACTTGGCACTGGCCCTTGCCTGCTCGAAGGCTCCGGCACCGGTCTGGGCTGCGGAGTTCCGGGCCCCACCCATCTGGTCGTCCCGCAGCGGCACCGGGGTGGCTGGCCGGGCAATGTCGACCGGCTCCTGGACCAGATACGAGGTGTATTCAGTCAGGATTCCAAAACGGAGGCCAAGCTGGCGGACCTGGTCCACCAGGCTGCTCGATGCCCCCTCCAGCCTAATCTGGCGCGTGAGGTCGCCAATCTGTCGCGCGGCCCAGAGCTTGGGGATGAAGTCATTCGCGGCCTCAGTGCCCGAAAAGGAAGCAGCGACCGGGATCCGCTCCCGTTTCCCGTTTCGCTCACCTGTCACCACCATGGTGCCGGAACCGTGTCCTTTGTACCGCCCGAACACCACCAACTCCTCGCCATAAAAGAGATCCGGAAGCTGAGCCGGGAGAGTCTGAGACAGCGTAACGGGGGTCTCGGCGATCCGGAGGTTCACCAATGCCGGATACCGGAGCTTGGAGAGGAGCGAGCCCATGGCAGTCTCGACACTGGAGCCCGGGGCCACGTACTCCGAGGTGCCTCGCCCGCTCGATGCCAGTCGATCGAGCAGATAAGTGTTCACGTCATGGCCGATGCCGACCGTGAACACTCGGGACCGTCCGATCCGCCCGGCCGCCTGCTCCGCGATGCGGTCGGGTGCCTGTTCCCCGATCGATGGAAGCCCATCGGTCATGAAAAGGACCATGCTCAGACGCTCGCCGTCGCCCGGAGTATCCAGCGCCGCGTCCAGCGCCCCCGCGATGTTGGTTCCACCATCGGCGCCAAGGCCGTCCACGAACTCCCGGGCAGCGGTCAGGTTCTCTCGCGTGGCCGGAACGAAGCCGTCCCGGAAGCGACGTACTTGAGACGAGAACGCGATGACACGAAAGCGATCCTTCGAGCCCAGCGTGCCGAGCGCCTGATTCAGCGCCGCCTTGGCCTGTTCGAGCTTGGTGCCGGACATTGACCCGGATACGTCCACGACCAGGGTGAGGTCGCGGGGGACTCCGGCTCCTGCTTCGGGGTCGGCCGGCGCCAGCAGCAGCATGAAGTAGCCGTCCTCTCCACCGGGCGCGTGAGTCACCAGGCTGGTGCCCACCAGCCCTTGCCTGACAGGGAGAAAGAGCTCCAGCTGACCGGCCGCCTCATTGGCAAGGGAGATCTCGAGCCGCTCGCCGGCCCGGCGCGTGTCGATCTGGTGGGTTGGGGAATATGGGGTGCCGTATCCTGCCGCATTGGTGACGGTGACGCTGTAGCTGATACCGGCGTTGGACCCCCGGTTGCCGAAGGAATAGCGGAGCCGCAGCGCGTCACCTGCGCGAGTCAGCAGCTGGGTGTAGCGGAGCACACCTTCCGGGTGTCGCCTGGCTCGATGGGAAATACCCGGGCTCGAACCAGGCCTTGGCCCGCAAACGTGAGCAAGGCAGGATCCTTCCGCCGCCGGACGATCTCTTCATAGATCGTGCGCGCCTGCTCCGCGTTCATGGTCTCTCCCCGGACCTCCTGATCTCCCATCCAGAGCGAAAAGTTGGTGAAGACGGCCTCGCCCGGCAGGGGATAGAGGTAGCTGCCTTCGGCCACGCGGCTGCCGGTATTGCGGAAACGCTCCTCGACTTCGACGCGCGCCACGCGCCCGTCGACCGTCACCCGAACCTCCGAGCCCACCCGCACCACATCGGGTGGCAGGGCCGGGTCAACCGGTCGCTCGAGCTCGATCCAGCCTTGGGCGTGAAGTGGGAGGACGGAGAAGACGGAGAGGACGGAGAGGACGGAGAAGGCGGAGAGGACGGAGCACAGGCGGTGAGTGCTGAACTTTGCGCGGTACGTAGACGAGCGGAACATGGGCTTCCCCGGGTTGTGGGCTGCGAGGAGATGCGCCGCCCGGGAGAAGTTGCACGCCGCTCAGCCCATGGCCTCCGCGAAGTGCCGGAATGCGGTGACGAGGTCCTCGGCAACAAACGGCTTCTGGAGAAAACCGATGCTATGGGAGCATTCGCCCAGCTGCTCGGCCACCACCTGCTCGGTGTACCCGCTCATCATGACGACCGGCAGGTCAGGATAGGATGCGCGCAGGCGGTGCAAGGTCTCCTGTCCGCCCATGCGCGGCATGGAGACATCGAGGAGCACGCCGGTGATCTCGTCTTTAGAGCGCTCGAGCATATCGATGGCCTGACGACCGTCTTGCGCCGCAATCGTGCAGTACCCGATCTCGTGCAGCATCCGCTCCGCGACCTCGCGAACCCCTTCTTCATCGTCCACCACGAGGATGGTCCCGCTTCCGCGCCACCCGCTCCGAATGCTCGTAGGTTCTTCCTCCTTTCGGGCCGTCCCGGGTACTGGTGGAAACAGCACCCGGAATGACGTACCCTGTCCGGGCTCGGTGTGGATCCGGATGAGGCCGTTGTGCGCGCGCACGATACCCGTGACGGCTGCGAGGCCCAACCCACGGCCGGTGAACTTGGTGGAGAAGAACGGATCGAAGATTCGGTTCAGCGTGTCCTGGATCATCCCGACCCCGGTGTCGGCGACCTCGAGGTACACGTAGCGTCCGTATGTCGGTTCACCACCCTCACCCCGACGCGGCTCGCCGAACCGGTCGTCCTTGAGCTCCCTGGAGTGAACCACGCCGGTACGGAGTGTAATGGTCCCGCCATCCTCGCCGAGCGCGTCGGAGGCGTTGGTGATGAGGTTCATCACGATCTGGCGGACCTGGGTCGCATCGGCACTGACGGCGGGCAGCTCGGGCGCGAGCTCCCAGGCCAGGACGGCCTGCTTGGAGATCGCGGTGCGGAGCAGGATGGCCATCTCGCGCACCTCGCTCGAGAGATCGAGGTGCCGGATGACGAAGGCACCTTTGCCGGAGTAGGCCAGCAGCTGGCGGGTAAGGTCGGCGGCACGAAGCGTGGCGCGGACCACCTCCTCCAACGGCTCGCGGGCCGGCGTGGCGTGCGGCAGCTGGCTCAGTGCGATATCGGCATTACCCAGCACGACGTGCAGCAGGTTATTGAAGTCATGGGCAATTCCACCCGCCAGGACTCCGATGCTCTCCAGCTTCTGCACGTGTCGCGATTCGGCTTCGCTGGCTTCAGCGGCATGCCGCGCCGCCTGCTCCTTGACCAGGAGAGCGTCGGAGAGTTGCCGTGCGGCACGGAGATCAGCGGTGCGCGACACCACCTTCTGCTCCAGCTCGGCGGTCAGCGCGCGCACGTGCCGCGCCAGCAGTTCCTTTTCGGTGACATCGCGGATGATCCAGCGGAATCCGACGGCGTTGCCGGTGAAGTCGCGGGCGGTCGAGTAGGTGAATTCGGCCTCGATCGGCTCGCCCTGCCGGGGCTGAATCCTCAACATGGTTGTGATGGGGCCCGGGAAGCGGCGGCTGTGTTGGGAGAGCAGTGCCCGGAACCGTGACCGATCTTCGGTGGCGACGTAGGCGGCGAGCGGGCGCCCGCGCACTGGCCGATCCAGCGTCCGGAGCAGCCGGGAGGCCGACTGGTTTGCCTCCGTGATGACGCCGAGGAGGTCGGTGCTGATGTAAGCATCGGGGGCAAGTTCGAAGAGATCCAGATACCGCTGACGCTCGATTTCGAGCTGGAGCTGTGCGGCGGCGAGCTCCTCGTTCTGCTGCCGGAGCTCCTCCTCGGCCACGCGAAGCTCTTCGAGGGCAGCGCGGAGCTCTTCCATCGTTTGGTCGGATGGGATCGGTCCATCACTAGCCAACCCATCGATCCGCTGATGGATGGTCTGCAGACGCTTGCCAAAGTCCTCCGGAGTCACCCCTATCTCTCCCTTACCTCACCCAGAGGCAACAGCGCCTCGTAGCGCCGGACGGTCTCCCGCAGCTCCGCGAGGATGAGATTCTGCTCCTCGGCCGCATGGCGGCTGGCTTCGGTGAGATGCCGCAGCTCCTCGGCTACCCGGCGTGCCTCCTCCGAGGCGTGGCGAGCCTCTTCTCCGGCCATCCTCGCCTCCTCCCCGGCATGACGGGCGTCCTCGGAGAGGTCACGGACGTGCTCATGAAGCAGCCGTAGCTCCTCGGCCTCGGTCCGGTCGAACTCGCCGGTTTCCCGGCTTTGCTCGGCGCCCTGCCGCTGGGCCTCGGCACTGATCCGGACCTCTTCGGCCACCTCCCGCTGCCCTTCCGCAGAATTGGCTGCGGCTTCGCGGCGATCAGTGCCTCCCACCGCCCGATTCCTCCATCAGTACAATGGCGCCCCGGACGTCGCCATTCGGTCCCCGAAGCGGACTGCAGGTGACTTCGCACTGAATCGGTTTGCCCCGCCGGTTTACCGACTCGAGGGTGAGCATTTGTCGGCCGCCGTCTCCCCCCAACGAGGTCTTCAGGAGCGGCCGCAGCCGCTCGACCGGGAGGCCGATATCCAGGTTGAGCAGGTGGCGTCCTCTGGCCTCCTCACCCCGGATTCCCCACAACTCCTCGGCCTGAACGTTCCAGGCCAGCAGCCGAAGCTCACGGTCTACGACCGCCACTCCCCCTCTCAGGCTGGTGAGCACCGACTCGAGGAACGCGTTCATCGAGTTGAGGTCTTCTCCCCGCTGGCGGAGCTCATCATTCATGGTCTGGAGCTCCTCGTTGGTGGATTGGAGCTCCTCGTTCATCGTCTCCAGCTCCTCGTTGGTCGACTGCAGCTCCTCGTTGGTGGTCTCCAGCTCTTCCACCGTGGACTGCAGCTCCTCGTTGGTGGTCTCCAGCTCTTCGTTGGTGGACTGGAGCTCCTCGTAGGCGGTCTCCAGCTCCTGCTGCGACCGCTCCAGCTCCCGCTGCAGCCGATGGTTCGCCGTGACATCGGTAAAGGTGATGAGGGTCCCAAGAATGGCGCCCATCGAGTCCGAGAGGGGAGCGATGTTCAGATCCAGCCAGCGACTCTCATTCCCATGGGGATGCCACTCGATCTCCTTGACCGCCATCGGCCGACGCTCGGTCTCGACCTCCTCGATGAGCGACCGGAGCTCCACTGGCCGGTAGGAAATCTGGAGATCGCGCAGGGGACGGCCCACCTCCCCGCCCCGCATGTCGAAGAGCGTCCGTGCACGGTCGTTGATCAACGCGACCTGACCCGCCGCATCCACCAGCATCTGCGCGACCGGGCTGGCTTCGAGCGCTGCGTTGCGTACCCCGCCGTCGAGCTGAGATCCGACATCTACCACAGTGGCGGCCGAAAGGGGGGCGACGCGATCCGGGAATGCGCCATGGGAGCTCTTGCGCGAGAGCCTCCGCTTGAGGTCCACGGAGGCGAAGGCGTGGCCATGCGTCATCAAGGTCTCGGCCCGGCCGAGCAGGAGGAACCCGCCGTCGTTGAGGGCGAAGTAAAGCCGCTTCAGCACCCGCGCCTGGGTTTCCGCATTCAGGTACATCAGGGTGTTCCGGCAGGTGAGCAAATCGATCCGGGAGATCGGCGCGTCGTTGATGAGGTCGTGCCGGCCGAAGATC
>DASYVW010000211.1:0-7549 GCA_035936675.1 Gemmatimonadales bacterium | reverse complement strand
AGCACCGACGCCGGCCCGGCGAGCGACTTCAGCATGATGACGTACGATCACCCCATTACCCGCAGCCTCTACGCCATCGTCTTGCGCAAGGACCGGCCCTCGCCGGTCGCGCCCGAGAGCGACGAAGAGAAGGCCCAGGGTGACAGCGCCGCGCAGAGCACCGCCAAGGCGGCGGCCGGAGACGTGAAGGGCGCCAAGGCCCTCAAACCGGGAAAGGACAGCGTGGAGAAGGTCGCCCCGCCGGAGCCGGTGCGGATCGACTTCGACGACATCGACCAGCGCACCGTCGCACTCCCGGCATCGGCGAAGAACTACGTAGCGTTGCGGCCGGGGAAGGCAGGAACCCTGGTCCTGGTGGAGGCGCCGTTGGTGCCGGTCGATCAGCAGGACGAGGACAGTGCGCCGCCGGTCACCATCCACCGGTTCGACATGAAAGAGCGGAAGACCGCCGAGGTCCTCGCCGAGGTGAAAGACTTCGATCTCTCCCGGAATGGCGAGAAGTTGCTGTACAAGGTCAAGGATAAGTGGGCCATCGCGTCCATCGCCGACGCGGCTCCCCCCGAACCGATTACGCCCGGCGACAGTGCTATCAGCGCCGAGAACGTTCAGGTCATGACCGATCCCCACGCCGAATGGGACGAGATGTATCACGAGGCGTTTCGGATGCAGCGCGCCTTTTTCTACGATCCGGGCTACCATGGCCTCGATCTCGCGGGCACCGAGCGTCAGTACCAGCGGTACCTGCCAGGGCTCGGCAGCCGGGCCGACCTCGACTATCTGCTGGCGGAAGTGTTCGGCAACCTGACGGTCGGCCATCTGTTCGTGCGTCCGCCGGACGGTGCGCCGAATAAGACCCCCGCGAACGGGCTCCTGGGCGCGGATTACACGATCGAGAACGGACGCTGGCGCTTCGCCAAGGTGTACCACGGCGAGAACTGGAATCCGCAGTTCGTCGCACCGCTCACCCAGCCCGGTGTAAACGTCAAGGCCGGCGAGTACCTCCTCGCCGTCGATGGGCGCCCGCTCACCGCCTCCGACAACGTCGATCGGATGCTTCAGGGCACCGCCGGCAAATCGGTCGTGCTCCGGGTCGGGGCCCGTCCCGACGGCACCGGTGCCCGTGACGTAACCGTGGTCCCCCTTCCGAACGACCTCCTGCTGAGGCATCTGGCCTGGGTCGACAACAACCGCCGCACCGTAGACAAGCTCTCGGGTGGCAAGCTGGCGTACATCTATGTCCCCAACACCGCCAACGAGGGGTACACCCGATTTAACCGCTATTTCTTCGCTCAGCAGGAGAAGCTCGGCGCTGTGGTAGACGAGCGCTTCAATACCGGTGGGAACATCGCCGACTACATGGTGGAGTATCTGCGCCGGGATCGCCCGTTCAACTACGTGACCGCCCGCTACGGCGAGGACGTGCCGATTCCCGCCGGTGCTATCTATGGTCCGAAGGTGATGCTGATCAATGAGTACGCCGGGTCGGGCGGCGACGAGCTGCCCTGGTTGTTCCGTCGCTTTAAGGTCGGCTCGCTCATTGGCAAGCGGACCTGGGGCGGGCTCGTCGGGATCGGCGGCTACCCGACACTGATGGATGGGGGAGAGATCACGGCGCCCCGCATCGCACTGTGGACCCCGGAGGGAGACTATGCGGTGGAAAACGTAGGGGTCGCGCCGGACATCGAGATCGACCTCGATCCCGCAGCGTGGCGCGCGGGCCACGACACTCAGCTCGAAAAAGCGGTAGCAGTGCTGATGGACCAACTCGCTAAGAGGCAGTCACCGACGGTGAAGCGCCCGGCCTTCCCGACCTGGGCGAAGGAGAGCAATTCGAGTCACTGAGAAGGCGGGACGGATTTGCACTGACAATCGAAGCAGGGCCGTCGCGTACTCCCGCTATTACACCTCCCGGTCCGCCCGCCGGGCCCGCTCCCGCCGGCGGAACACCTCTGCCCGTCCCTCGCCCCGGGTGTAGGCCTGGTTCCTGATCTTGTACCAGGTCGTCGATGGACCGTAGGGATCGCCCTTTCGTTTGGCGATGATGCCTTCCAGATCCACTTTCTTGATCGCTCCGAACAGGGCCCGTCCGTGCTCCTCGAGCGTGAGGATCTTGTAGAGCGGCCCTGTATCTGCTGGCAGCAGGTCGGTCAGACGCCGTTTCCGCTCCTCTAACGGCAGCGGGCGTAGATCGTCGCCATCGAGCCACAGCAGATCGAAGGCCGCGAACGCCAGAAAGCCCTCGCCGCGGAGGAGGTCCCGAAAGCTCGGCTTCCCCTTGCGATCAAGCGCGACAACCTCGCCATCCAGGATGACCTCCCGCCCGCCGAGTACCCGGGCCATCCGATTGCAGAGCTCATCGAACCGGTCGAAGCCAAAGTTACGTCGGGATCGGATCTCGCAGCCCAGCTCAGAGGCGTAGACCAGCCCACGAAAACCGTCGTATTTGGGCTCGAAGAGCCATTCGGGATCGTCGAAGGCGTCCGCTCGGGTGGCGAGCGCGATCGGATCGATCTGCGGGAGGCCGCTGACGGCGCGTACGTCGAGCGGGCGGGCGAGGGTCTTCGTGGGCATGGCGGCTCCGGGGCCGGGCGTGCGGCCTGGAGCCCTCCCCACGAGGAGGGCGGTTCAATAAGGGCTCCCCATTCTATCCGGCGAATGCGCCGTTCGTAAGACCGGGGCCGCCCTGATGACGTAGCGTGGCCCACCGCCTCGCGGTATCATCTCCGACCTGATGCGCCGGAAAATCGGAGCCGCCCTCGCCCCCGCAGTCTCCGTCCTACTGCTGGCACTTCCGATGCCGGGCCTCTCGGCCGCGGCGCACCGTCTGGGGGCAGTGCTGGCGGCGGTGGTCGTCCTGTGGGTAACGGAGGCGCTGCCACTCCCGGTGACTGCACTGCTCGGCGCCGCGGCCTGCGTGGCGCTCCAGGTTGCCCCGGCAAAGGAGGTGTTCGCTCCATTCGCCGATCCGCTGATGTTTCTGTTCATCGGCGCGTTCATCCTGGCGCGCGCGATCTTTCTCCACGGACTCGACCGCCGGGTTGCATATGCGGTCCTCTCCCTTCCCTGGGTCGGCGCGAGGCCCAGCCGGATCCTGCTCGCCTTCGGCGCCGTGACGGCATTCATCTCCTGGTGGATCTCCAACACCGCGACCACCGCGATGATGTTCGGGATCGGGCTCTCGATTCTTGCCGCGCTTCGAGCGCCCGGCGGTGGCGCCGGCATCAATCCCCGCTACGCCACGGCCCTGATGTTGATGACGTCGTTCGCGGCCTCGGTCGGTGGCCTGGCCACCCCGGTCGGCACGCCGCCGAACGTGATCGGCATCGGCTTCATTCGGTCTCTGGTCGGAGTGGAGATCCCCTTCTTTCGCTGGATGTTGGTCGGCGTTCCGATCTTCCTGGTGCTGTTCACCTTTCTGTTTCTCTATTTCGACCGAGTGGCCCCGGCGGGGGTCCGCGAGCTGCCCGCGGGCGCCGAGCTGATCCGCCGGGAGCGCGAGCGCCTGGGTCCGTGGAGCAGGGGGCAACGCTCGGTGGCCATCGCCTTCGCCGTGACCGTGTTCCTTTGGATTCTTCCGGGAATCGTCGCGATCGTGTCCGGGGAGGGAAGCGCCGCCTACGTGAACCTGACCCGTCGCGTACCGGAAGGTGTCGCTGCGCTGCTGGGAGCGATGCTGTTGTTCATTCTGCCGGGAAACGACGGGCCGGCGATCACCTGGCAGGACGCGGTGCAGATCGACTGGGGCGTTGTCCTGCTGTACGGCGGCGGGTTTGCGCTGGGGGTCTTGTCGTTTCAGACCGGCCTGGCCGAGGCGATGGGCAGGGGTCTGACCGGGCTGCTCCCCATACAGGGGAGTCTCGGGCTGCTAACGGCGTCGGTGCTCGTCGCGGTGATTCTGTCGGAGACCACCTCCAACACCGCGGCAGCGAACATGGTGGTGCCCGTGGTTATCTCCGTCGCCCGCGCCGCCGGCCTCGACCCGTTCGAGCCCGCGCTCGGCGCCACCCTGGCCGCGAGTCTCGGCTTCATGCTCCCAGTCTCCACTCCTTGTAACGCAATCGTGTACGGCTCGGGCTACATCCCGCTGGGCCAGATGATGCGGCACGGGCTGGCGCTGGACCTGGTGGGGATCGTGGTGATCGTCACCCTGGTGCACCTGTTGGCGCCGCTCGTTCGTTGAGGTGAGTGCGTGCCCGACCGTGGCGTTGCGGTGTATTGGTGCCATATTTCTGCCATGAGTATTCCCGACCGGGCTCCGGTTCAGCTCATCACCATATCGCGCGAGTACGGTGCCGGCGGCAGCGAGCTGGGCGTGCTCCTCGGCAAGGAGCTGGGGTGGCCGGTGCTGGATCACGAGCTGGTGCAGCAGCTGGCCGCCCGGCTTCGGTGCGAGGAGGGCGAGGTCGTGGCTATGGACGAGCACGTGCCGAGCTTCCTGGAGCGGCTCGCTGCCGTGGCGGTAGTGACCGCACCCGAGTCGCGAGCCCACTCCAGTCCCTGGGCCACCGATCCCGACTGCATCGCCGCGGCGGCGCGCGAGGTCCTGCTCGAGGCCGTGCGAACCCTCCCGCTCATCGTGGTGGGCCACGGCGGGAACTGCCTCTTTCGGGGCCGTCCCGACGTGCTGAGAGTGCGAGTCACCGCTCCGTTCGACGTCCGGGTGCAGCGGGTCGCTCGGCGGACCGGCGTCCCGAACGCCCAAGCCGCTGCCGCCGTGCGCCGCAAGGACGCCGACCGGCAGCAGTACCTCCAGCGCTACTACCAGAGCAGCCTGAACGATCCCTGCGAGTACGACCTGCAGATCAACACCGGGGCAGTTCCGATCGATGCGGCTGCCCGACTGGTTGTCGCTCTCCTGCGTCCAGACCCCGCCCGACTCTAAACCGCGCCATTCTTTCATCGGATTCAATGACGGCCGCCCCATCTATGCCAGCCAGGCAGGTCACAGCCGCCGAGGAAGCGGAAGCATTCGTCACCCGCTACCGATGGATTATCCTGCTTGGCCTCATCACGGCGGCCATCATGGAGGTGCTGGACACCACCATCATCAACGTGGCGCTCCCCCAGATGGCGGGAAACCTGGGGGCCACCCAGCAGGAGATCAGCTGGGTCAGTACCGGATACATCCTGTCCAACGTCGTCGTGCTTCCGATGACGGCGTTCTTCACCGAGCGGATCGGCCGGCAGCGCTACCTCACGGTGTCGATCTTCATCTTCATCGTCGCGTCGTTTTTCTGCGGTACCTCGAACTCGCTCACCGAGCTCGTGGTGTGGCGGATCATTCAGGGCGCCGGCGGCGCGGCCCTCCTCTCCACGGCGCAGGCCACCCTCCGCCAGATCTTCCCCCGGGAGCAGCAGGGCATGGTGCAAGCCATCTTCCTGCTCGGCATCATCGTCGCTCCCACGCTGGGTCCGACCCTCGGTGGCTGGATCACCGACAACTATTCCTGGAGCTGGTGCTTCTTCATCAACGTGCCCATCGGGATCGGCTCCGCGTTTCTGGTGAGCACCTTCCTCAAGGATCCACCGGATCAGGAGAAGCGCCGGGGTGAGGTGGATTGGCTGGGGATCGGACTGCTGACCGCCGGCATCGGCTCGCTCCAGTGGGTTCTGGAGGAGGGAAACGCCAAGGACTGGTTCTCCGACAAGTGGATCCTGAGGTTCGCCATCGTGGCGGGGGTCTGCCTGATCACCATGGTTTGGTGGGAGCTGTCATCCCGCAACAAGCACCCGATCGTCAATTTCCGGGTGCTCAAGAACCGGGAGCTGGCGGCGTCGATCTTTCTCTTCGTTGCGCTCGGCTTCGGGCTCTATGGCGGGGTATTCATCTTCCCCCTCTTCACCCAGAGTCTGCTGCGCTTCACCCCGACCGAGACTGGTCTCGCTCTCATGCCGGGCGGCATCGCCACTGCGATTACCGCGGTCACCTGTGGTATGCTGCTCAACGGGCCCCGTCCCAAGGTGGATCCCCGGGTGCTGATCGGTATCGGGGTGGCTCTCTTCGTGGTGTCCATGTGGGACCTGGGTCACCTGACCACCAATGCGGGCGAGGCGGATGTCCGCCTGGCGCTGATCATTCGGGGCGCCGGCCTCGGCTTCCTCTTCACCCCAATCAACAACGTCGCGTACGCCAGTCTCAAGCCGAGCGAGGCGCAGCAGGCGTCGGGGCTGATCAATCTGGCACGCCAGCTCGGTGGGTCGTTCGGGATCGCGATCCTGGCCACCTATGTCACCGTGCACACCCAGGTCCACCGAGTCGATCTTCTGGCCAACATCTATCTCGGCAATCCTCTGGTGGACGAGCGCCTCCGGATGCTCGCTGCGAATCTGGCAGCGCACGGCTATAGCTCCGTTGCGGCGCAGCGGGGAGCGTTGGCTCTACTGGATCAGGAAACGATGCGGCAATCGGCCATGCTGAGCTACAACGACGCCTGGATGCTGCTGCTGCTCACCTTCGTCTGCGTGGCGCCCGCTATCCTCTTCCTCCGGGGATCCCGGGCCCGAACCGGGCCTCCGGTCAATGCTCACTGAATTCGAGGTCCTCCGCCCCTAGGTTTTGTCTCGTATATTGATGACTACCGCTCGCATCGAGCGGTTGATCCCCAGCATTCAGTTAGCGTTACCCCCGAGGCCGCATTTCGATGCGCCTTCCCCCATCTCCGCTCGTCTGGATCTACACCGCCGCCGGTGTAGTGCTGGTCACCGCTACCCTGACCTGCGGTGGCGGGGAATCTCTGACGGCCCCCACCGGCGGCACGCTCGAGGTGACGACCTCCACCAGTGGGGTCGAGCCGGATGCTGACGGCTACATGGTGCAGATGGATGCGGAGCCACCCCAACCGATCGCCCCCACTGGGACAATCAGAAGCACCAACGTTGCCCCAGGGAATCATACGGTGGGTCTCTCCGGCATAGCCGGGAACTGCACGGTTGGGGGTGGGAATCCTCGCACGGTGGGTGTGGACGCCGGACGGATCACGACGGTCGCACTCGAGGTCACCTGTCAGGCGACCAGCGGAACCCTCCAGATCACCTCCACTACCACCGGGCCCTCTCCTGACGCGGACGGCTACACCATTCTGCTCGACGGCAGCGACCAAGGGGCACTGGGTACGAGTAGCCAGGTGACCCTGAGCGGGATCGCTCCCGGCGATCATCTCGTGGGACTCACCGGGGTCTCGGCCAATTGCCATGTGGGGGGTGACAACCCGCTAGCCGTCACGGTGAGCGCCGGCGGGAGCAGCAGCATTGCCTTCACTGTCACCTGCTCCACGCCTCCGCCGAACCCGGGATCTCTCCAGATCACGACGTCAACCGGTGGCTTCGATCGCGACGCCGACGGCTACACGCTAACGCTGGATGGCGCGTCTCTCGGACCGATCGGGGTGAGCGGTACGACGACCGTCGAGAACCTGGCTGCGACTACTCATTCCGTCGGGCTCGCCGACGTGGCAGCCAACTGTGCTGTCCAGGGGGCGAACCCCCGGCCCATCGCCATCACCGGCGGCGCAAGGGCCGCGGTGACCTTCACCATCAGCTGCGCGGCCAC
>DASYVW010000210.1:0-2886 GCA_035936675.1 Gemmatimonadales bacterium | reverse complement strand
GCCGCCATTTCGCGTTTGCCGTGCCCCTGAATCAGACGAGCGCCGCCCGGCTCGCTAGCCTGCGGGTGAATGGTCCGAGTGGCACCGCTGCGGCCACTTCTTTGTCGGTTGGGCGGATCGCACGGGCAACGGTGCCCGACTCCATCACCGTGCGTCGGGAGGCGGGCGCCGTCGCGCTGGAATGGAATACCTCGGCTCGACGCATGATCATGGTCCGGGATCCCGACACCGGCGAAGTGCTCTCCTTTGCCCGCGGCGGGAAGGCCCGAGTGCGGACTACGAAGGGAAGCCTCGATCTTGTCGTATCCGATGGGGTGCAGAGCGAGGCGAAGCGGGTCACTGTAGCCCGGTGACCTCTTGCGGGGACTGCCGGCGCTCGTTCTAGCTACGGGCGCCGGCTCTTTTTGCGGCCTTCGGCTCCACGGGTCGGTTCGATCGCCACACCCGGCTCCGCCCCGCCGCAATCTCTTCCATGCTCCGGCCCGTGGCCACCGAGGTCTGGTTGTCGGCCGCCACATCCGAATCCGGCAGGGCATGCTCGTCCCGGTGCTTGATCAGGAGCCATTGCGCCTTTCCGGGCCGATCTCGCCGCATGCGCACCAGCACCCAGGATCCCTTCAGCCGCTTCCCGTTGAGCACGAACTTGAGATCGCCTTTGGCGTAGCCCCGCCGCAGCCCTTCCATGGGATCGGGATCGCTCCCGCCATAGCTGTAGGTGCCGCGATCCCAAAGCATGACCGTGCCACCGCCATATTCGCCCTGGGGAATGGTGCCCTCGAATTTGTTGTACTCGATCGGGTGATCCTCGACTTCCATGGCGAGACGCTTGACCGCAGGGTCCAGGCTGGGGCCCTTGGGAACCGCCCAGCTCTTCATCACGCCATCGAGCTCCAGGCGAAGATCGTAATGCAGGTTCCTGGCCGCGTGCTTCTGAATGACAAAAGCCAGCTTTTGTTTAGAGCTCGCACTCCCACCTCTCGGCTCCGCGGTCCTGGTGAAGTCGCGCTTACGCCGGTATTCGGACAGCTGACCCTCCGGACGGGGGGCCGGGGTTGCATCCGTAGCCGATTCGTTGTTTGCCGAGCCGGCTCGACGCTTCCCCTCACGAACGTGCTCGATTTCCTCGCGAACGAACTCGCCTGCGGCGGTTGTCGGGCTTTTCCCGGCACGGAGGTCTGCTCGAGCTTTCTCTACTGTGGTCTTCTGCGGCATCTGGAATCACCTCCCAGCGCTAACCTGGGGCGGCTCGATCCGGCTCGCTGTGCTTGCAGTCACGCGGTTCTTGCTTTGGTGGCCGTCATGGCGGGCCTACCTTAGCGGCCCGCCGGCCATGCCGGATTGCACCCGCCACCGGCTCGTAGGCAAGCTCCTTCCCCTCTCGCACGGCTCGCAGGAGCAGCGCACCCCGGCTCATGTCCCCCCGGCCGACGAACTCGCGGGGGAACAGGAGCCGGTCGCCCAGGAACTCGAGCAGTACGTCCACATACTTGCCGGTTGCCACGCTGCCGAGCAGCACCACGTCGGCATCGGCGCCCTGGCTGAGCCGCGCCAGGTCCCGCTCGAGCGGCTCGCGGTACCGCGGATGGTCCGGCCGGATGTCTACGGTCCCGAACTCCCGTAGCTCGCGCGGCCCCACCGGGGCATCGGCGGCCAGCAGTCCTCTGTCGGTGGTGATCACCAGAACGCCGCGCTGGTCCATCGGGGGCCGGCTGAATCGGTCGGCGTACGCCAGCTTGCCTCGGAAATAGAGTCCGCTCAGGAAGCTGAACGCCTCACCGAGCGTCACCCCCGAGGTCGAGTGGAGTCGCTGAGCCAGAGGAAACGTGGCGCATTCGTTGAGCAGGATCGCGGCGCGCTTCCCGCCGCAATGGGCTGGAGAGAGGAGGAAGATCCGGCGATGGGACATCGGGGAATCAACTGGATTGCCTCGTGCGGTCCCGATATCGGATGCGATCATTCGCCCGCCGGCCGTTCACCCTGGTGGGAGGTCCCAGTAGCGGGGTCAGCACGCGATGGAGCGACTCCGTGGTAAAGGGCTTCTCGAGAAAGGGGAGCTCGGGATAGGCCGCCACCAATTCGGCGATCTCCCCCACCGGGTAGGCCGACATGAGCACGATCGCCAGGCGGGGGTGGAGGTCGCGCAGGCGCTCCGACAACTCGCCACCATCCATGTAGGGCATGATCACGTCGGTGAGCACGAGGCGAATCTCGCCCGGATGTTGTTGAACATATCGCAGGGCGTCACGGCCGTCGCGCGCGGCCCGGGCCGGGTAGCCGAGGGCCCGAACCATACGGCAGGTGGTGGATCTAGGCGTTTCCTCATCGTCGACGACCAGGACGGTGGGTTCGGCAGCGAAGCGGGACCGGCGGTCTCTGCGTGCGGGCATATGGGCTCCTGGCAGCGACGGTCGCTGCCGCGGCCCTCCCCACGAAGAGGGATCATGGAACTGCATCCGCCACGCCAAGATCGGGCGGAGGAGAGGTGACCCACTTCGCATTCTACATCAAATAGACGGGTGAAGCCATAGCAGGTTGGTGAGTTACGGAAGCGACCTCAAGTGGGGTTAGCCCGGAAGGTATGCTGCGGGCTATGCGGCTGTGGCGCCGCCGGCGTCTCGCGGCGTGACCCGCAGCTTCCTGGACTGTTCTCGCAGGTTGTCTACGGTGCCGGTCCAACCCGCAACCCTGCAAGGTCGTCCGTCACACCTCGTCATCTCGACGGGTACGTGCGGGGGACTCGGGAGGGGTCCGCCCAGTGCTGCCCCGAAACTCGAAGTGGTCGGCCTGGAGCACGCGGTTGGGGGCCAGGTACCCGCTCCTGTTCGGCTGGCGCAGCAACCAGGCGACGATGCGGTCCGCCATCACCCCGGCGGGCTCCCAGCGGCC
>DASYVW010000209.1:0-6051 GCA_035936675.1 Gemmatimonadales bacterium | reverse complement strand
ATCGACGACGAAGCGTGTATCCGCTGCGGCCAATGCCTGCCGGCCTGCCCCCACGGGGCGGTCAAGGTAAACGGCGAGATCGGGCGGGCTCTTGCCATCGCCTCCGAGGGCGACGGGGTTCTCATCCTGAGCCCGGAGTCGGTGGCGCACTTCTACCCGGCCACGCCGGAGCAGGTGATCAACGCCTGCTACGAGGTCGGGTTCCGGGCCGTTACCCGGGGTATAATCGGCGACGAACTCGTTGCCGCGGAATACCTTAAGCTCTGGGAAGAGGAGCAATGGGGGACCCTCATCCGCTCCACCGATTCGGTGGTGGTGGACACGGTCCGGCTCCAGTTCCCCGAGCTTCTGCCGTATCTGGCTCCGGTGACGGTGCCGGCGGTGGCGGAGGCCCGATACCTGCGAGCGCAGTATGGTCCCGGCCTCAAGATTGCCTATGCCGGGATCTGTCCGCCGACCAACAGCCCGGAGCTCGACGCGGCCATCACGTTCGGCGACCTGGACCAGATCTTCCGGATCCGCGGCGCCAATGTCCTGACCCAGCCGATCTTCTTCGAGCGGGTGCCGGAAGAGCGCCGGCGCCACCTGAGCGCGGCGGGCGGTCTGCCACTGGCCCTGCTGGAGCAGGCCCGCTACTCCAGCCGCCGGTTCCGCAAGCTCCGGGGGCTCGACGCGCTCAAGGCGGTGGCCCGGGCGGTGGCGGTGGACCGGCTCGACCTCGGCTTCGTGGATATCCTCTCGACCGAGGGATCGCTGGACCACCCGATGTCGGGCCCGCGGGACGAGCTGTTCTGGCGGCGCGAGCTCCTGGCCAGCACCGAGCCGCCCCGGAGCCGCTTTCCGGTGGTGGACACGGCGGTGACGGCGAGCTACGGCGCCGCCTTCGAGATCAAGCAACGGCCGGTCTGCGCTGATCCCGGGGCGGTGGCGGCCATTCTGGAGCAGATCGGCAAGGGACCCAACGGCCGGCCGTGGGACTGCCGCGCCTGCGGGTTCAACACCTGCCAGCGCTTCGCCGAGTCGGCGGCGCTGGGCCGGGCCTCGCTCCGGCAGTGCACGCCGTACCAGGAGCGACGGGCGGAGGAGGCCCAGCGGGCCGCCGCGGCCGATGCGCTCACCGGGCTCTCGACGTATCGGGTGCTGCGGGAGCGGCTCGCCTTCGAGATCGAGCGGAGTAAGCGGAGCAACGAAGGGTTCGCCCTGCTGTTCCTCGACCTCGATCTCTTCAAGCAGGTGAACGACCAGTACGGGCACGAGGCGGGGAACGACGTCCTGAAGGCGGTGGCGGAGGAGATCAGGAACGCGGTCCGGGTGTCGGACATCGCGGCCCGCTACGGGGGCGACGAGTTCGTGGTGATCCTGACCCGGACCGATCTCCAGGGCGGCGCTCGGGTGGCCGAGGCGCTTCGGGCCGGCATCGAGGGGATCGGACGCAGGCTGGGATATCCGGCGGGGATGGTCACGGTGAGCATCGGGCTCGCCGAGTTCGATCCCCACCTGCCGGAGACGGCAGACCTGCTGGTGGCAGCCGACCGGGCGCTGTATCGGGCCAAGGCGGCAGGCAGAAACGTGGTTGCGTGAAAGCTGGGAGCTGGGAGCCGGGAGCTATCAGAGGCGACCTGAGACTTAGGGCAGAGACAGTGTTTCGCCCAAGCTCCAAGCTCCCAGCTCCTAGCTCCAGTCACAATGTAGCCGAGGGTAGGAAACCGACCTTGAGCGAACCGTTCAGTCCCAGGCACGGACCACCGCCGGCCGGTCGTACCGGCGGCGGCGAGTCCATTCCCGATCCCTGGGGCGTGCGGCGGGCGGAGAACCTGCTGACCAGCCTCGAGGGCATCCTCTCGGCGCGAGTCGTCACCACGCCGCTGGGCGAGGTGAGCGAGGTCCACGTGCTGGCCCAGGCCGGCCTGGCGCCCAAGCAGCTGGTGCGGAACATCGAGTCGGCGCTCCTGGCCCAGCTCGGCCTCAAGATCGACCACCGCAAGATCAGCATCGCCCAGACCGCCGACGTCAAGCCGATCGAGGCGCTGGAGCGGGAGTCGGTCCGGGACAGGGTGCTCCAGCGGGCGGTGCTGTTCGAGGCGCTGACAGTGTCGCCCGGCCGCCGGCAGCACCGGATCACGATCACGGTGACACTGTCGTATCACGGGCGGACCGAGTCGGCGGAGGAGGAGAGCTCCGACACCCCGCGGAACCGGGTGGAGGCGGCGGCCAAGGCGGCGGTGACGGTGCTGGACCGGCTGCTGACGGACTCGTCGCTGGCGCTCGAGGGCGCCAAGATCGTGGAGGGGTTCGATCGGGAATTCGCCTTCGTGGCGGTGCAGGGGCTGGGCGGTCGGGAGACGCTGCTCCTGAGCGGCACGGCGGAGATCAAGGAGAGCCCGGAACGGGCCGCGGTGTTCGCGGTGCTGGATGCCACCAACCGGTGGACCGAGGCCCGGCGGGTGATGACGTAGGCTGAATGGCCCCTAGCCGAGTGGCGGCCGGGGGGTACATTGGACGTTCCGGATGCACCCCCCCTTCGCATCCGTTCAGACCATAAGGACACGACTAGCGTGAAGGCACCGCGGAGCTGGCGGGGTCTCGGCGTGCGCGGGCGGATTGAATAGCGGAGCAGTCAGGATCGAGCAAGTGGGAGTCCTACAGGAAAGGACACAGGGTTAGGGGATCCCGGTCTTCGTGGCACATAGCGGAGACAAGCGGACAACTGTCGAGCGGAGCGTTGGTGGGCCATAGCGAGGCTTGCCCTTCCCATCTTTGGTTTTCATCTCAGGGGAGGTAACGCTCTATGTTAAGAGGCAGCTTGTTCAATGCGGTTGCGGCCTTTATTGCCCGTATGTTTGGCGGTGAAGGGCCAACCTGGGCGTAAGGTCTAGAAAAGGACCGGAATCCCCATCCTTCTCATGTCGCGCACAGCTCGAATTAACCTCTTCGTAGTTATCGTTGCGCTCGCAGCAGCTGCCTGCGCCGCGATTCTGTTGCCTGCCCGGCTGTCGTTCCCTGGCTGGTGGCCGCTTGCAACATTTCTCTTCGTTGCTTCGTTGCTGGAAACTCTCAACACGCAGTTGAGGCTGGGTGCAAAAGGTTCAACGTCGTTCATAATGCACATGGCCAGTGCGCTTCTATTTGGTGGGTGGTGGGCCTCAATTGTCGCAGGGGTTTCTACACTTCTCGGCGAGATTGCACGAGCGAATCCGCCGATCAAAGTCATATTTAACGTTTCGCAGCGAATACTCGCTATTTCGCTGGCTGTGCTCGCCTACCAGCGCTTGGGTGGGATGCTCCCGGCTGCCTATCTGGACCCGGTCGCTACACTATCCTCCCCGGCGGTGCAGCGAGACTTGGGGCTCTTCTTCGTAATCTCATCGGTCTACTTCCTGATAAGCTGGGCTTCAGTCAACGCCGCGATTGTCTTGAGTTCCGAACGCGCTTTTCGAGAGGTGTGGAACTTAAATACTCGCGGTGTCCTCGTCTACGATATCATGGCAAGCTTAGTGGCCATGCTCGTAGCGTGGTTCTACATACGTTTTGATCTGTGGCTTGGCTTTGGTTCCCTTGGCCTGCTGGGGATAATTGTTCCTATTATCGCGGTACGGCACGTCTATGGCCTGTATCATCAGCTCGAGCACAGCGGACAGGAGCTCCTTCAGGTCATGGTCAAAGCCATCGAGGCACGTGATCCCTACACCTCGGGGCACTCTCTTCGGGTAAGTGCAATGTCGAGAGCAGTGGCGGTTGAGCTGGGGTTACCGGCTAGGGAAATCGAGCAGGTTGAGACGGCCGCCCTATTACACGATGTCGGCAAGATTCATGAGGAGTTTGCGCCTCTGCTCCGCAAAGAAGGGCGCCTCACGCCTGAAGAAACCGCCCTGATGCAGACGCACTCGGAGAAGAGTGCTGATCTCGTTGGTATCATCTCGAAGTTTCATGGCTTTATTCAAGAATGCGTGCGTCACCACCACGAGCGGTGGGATGGACAAGGATATCCGGACGGATTGTCCACGAAGAACATACCGCTCGGAGCACGGATCATCTTGATTGCCGATACAATCGATGCAATGACGACTGATCGCCCGTATCGAAAGCGGCTCCCACTCGACGTAGTCTTAGCTGAGTTGCAAAAGTGCAAGGGAACTCAGTTTGATCCTGAGCTAATCGATGTAGTCGTAGCATCGATGGTTGTACGCCGTCTGATCGGCGGTGCTACATCTACTGAAGTATCTGACAACGGCCCCCCACGATCGAAGCGTGTAAGCTGGCCCAGCTCTGGTCTCTGGAAGAGACGCGCGTAACTCATTTCGCCGGCTTTTATTCACACCCTAGGAACTGCCGTCTCCTCAGCCTAGAATCCCCAGACGTCCCAACTGATCAGTCACTGCAGGCGGCAAAGTTCTCAGCTGCTCGCTGAGCAGGCATTCAAGTTGGTGAGTGAGCCCTCCAGTTTTACGCTGCAGAAAGACGAAAGCGGCAAGAATCTCCGCCCTGTCCAGCGCATCGTACAATGAGAGTTGTACGACGAAGCTCCGCACTATTTCAGAGGCACTCTGAAGAGCTTGAGGACTGGTCGCCAGGGAGGCGGTCCATCGGCAATAAACCCCTGCGAAGCTAGCCGAGTGCAGGTTTGTGTTCGATCCTCTTGTAGCAGCAACTGCTGCGACCCGTGATTCCTCTTCATCACCTAGCAGGCGGTGAAGGTCTGCACGATATAAGGCCCAAGCTTGGAGGGCCCATTGCGGCAGCGCACTGGCGACTCTGGAGCTTGCAACAGAAATGAATTCCCTAGCCTGGGTCGGCGCCCCCTTAAAGATGCTGGCGAGAGCACCGCAGTATGCTGCAAGGACCACGTGGTAATAGTGAGAATGTGAACCAGCAAGAGCCAGGCTCTCTTTGGCCCAATGGAGTTGGATATCGTAACTGCCCAACCTGCCATGAACTAAAGATAGGTTTGCTGCAATTGACTGTCTCAGTGTGTCATTTCCGAGCCGCTCTGCGACGGCATAGGCTTTCTCTAGATGAATCAGTGCTTTTGTATAATCCCCATCCATGCAGCTCATGGCGCCGAGACCCAATTGGAACTGAGCAGCAGTCGTGTTCACTGACTTGCTGGAGTCAAGCAGGGTCAGCGCCGTTTCGATCTCATGAAGGCTCGATGGCCGGTCATGTAGTTGGAACATTAGGCGGGCTCTGACTAGTGAGAGTCTGCTCAGATCCTCTTGACAAAGCTGCCGCACGGGAATGGATGGCAATGAGTCGAGGACAACCTGGGCGTGCGATCTATCGCGAATACTGCTGCCCAATGTCGTGGCCGCCAATGCCGCAGCAATCCTCGGCGCAGTGCGGTCGCCTTCTCTAATCACCTTTACCAAAGCAAGAATTTGATCAGCCATCTCATTAACTGATGTAGGATACAAGTGGAATCGTGCATTGATGGTTAAAACGGTTTGCCAATCCTGGTTAATGGCGGCGTCAGGTCGTGTTGGCGGCGAGTCCAGTAGATCTAGAGACTCCAGCCATCTCCCTTGTTCCTGAAGAATGTCAGCTAGCAAAATGACTGCGTCGGCGCGCTCGGCGCCATGAAAGTGCGGAAGAGCGGTCGATAGGCCACGCTCGGCAGACTCGAGCGCTCCCCGTCGCATTGCTTCACGTGCACCGCGAAGTAAATGAGGTGTGGCCTCCCCAGCTCTTCCAGCTCGGATACAATGCCAGGCGATCTCAAGCCCGAGGTCACTCTCACCGCGATTGTGCTTGTCAATAAACCGATCGGCAATGTTGCCATGGAGAGCCCGTCTTAGTGTTTGTGGCACCCCTATGTAGGCGGCGGCTCGAACCAATTCATTGACAAATTCCAGACCCTGAGCCCCATCCCTTAAGACCCGCCGATTAACGAGTTCGGCCATGCCGGTTACAGTCTGACCAGCGCTCAAATCGACGATCGCGTACATGCCCAAGTCGTTAAGCCGACGACCAAGGATAGATGCGAGGTTTAGAACGCTATGTGCCGTCCCATCAAGCGAAAGGGTAAGCCGATCCAAAATCTGATGATAGGGAGCT
>DASYVW010000208.1:0-1744 GCA_035936675.1 Gemmatimonadales bacterium | reverse complement strand
GACAGCGGATCTGGGTGGTTGACCTGGCTGGAGAGACGGTGGCCGGACCACTCACGGTTGAACGGAGTCGGAGCTACCACCGCGAATGGCTGGTAAAGTTCGCCGGGGTAGACAGCCGCGATGCACTGGAGCCATTCCGGGCGCATTTTCTCGGTGTTCCGGTCGGAGCACTCGGGCCTCTGGCCGAGGATGAGGTCTACCTCCACGAGCTGAACGGGTTCTCGGTCCGCCTGGCCGACGAGACGCCGCTGGGACTGGTGTCGGCGGTTTACGAGCTGCCAGCCGGGATCATGATCGAGGTGCAGGGGCCCAAGCGCGAGTTTCTCCTGCCCTACAAGAAGGAGTTCGTGCGGCAGGTGGACCGGGCGGGGCGCAGACTCGTAGTGACGCCGCCGGAGGGGTTGCTGGAGTGAAAGGCGGTCCGCCCTTGTTGATCGATGTGGTGACGCTCTTCCCCGAGGTCATCGCCCCCTACCTCGCGGCGAGCATTCCCGGCCGGGCCGCGGCGGCGGGCTTGGTGCAGTTCCGGCTGGTGCAGCTCCGCGACTTCACCCACGATCTCCACGCGACGGTAGACGACTACGCGTATGGTGGTGGGGCGGGGATGGTGCTCAAGCCGGAGCCGTTCTTCGAGGCGGTGGAGACCCTCCGGCCAACCGGGCCGGTCGTGCTGCTTTCGGCCAGGGGCCGGCGCTTCACCCACGACGATGCGGTGCGGTTCTCACTGGGCGAACGGCTCACGCTGCTCTGCGGTCACTACAAGGACGTGGATCAGCGAGTCGCCGACGGGCTCGCCACCGAAGAGCTGTCGATCGGCGATTTCGTGCTGTCCGGCGGAGAGCCTGCCGCACTCTGCGTGCTGGATGCGGTGGTCAGGCTGCTGCCCGGCGCGATGAGCGATCACGAGTCGGCCAGCTCCGACTCGCACTACGATGGGATGCTGAGCCCGCCGAGTTACACCAGGCCGCCCGAATATCGGGGGCTGGCGGTTCCCGAGGTGCTGCGTTCGGGCAACCACGCGGAGATCGAGGCGTGGCGCCAGGCGGAGTCGGAGCGGCTGACTAAAGAACGCCGCCCTGATCTGTGGGAGGAGCTCGGAGGGTAGTCATTGCGAGGCGGCGCGGCCGCCGAAGCAATCCGGCGGCAGCCCCACGGGATTGCCACGGGTCCTTCGGACCCTCGCAATGACTGCTGGCGGGATGACAAATCCGAGTCACCGTACTAGAATCGTTGCAGTTTTGCAGACCCAAACGCCGGACCGACGGAGAATCCGACCATGGAGCGATTAGCAGAGGTGGCCCGTGAGGGCTTGCGCACGGACATTCCTGCATTCGATCCGGGAGACACAGTCCGGGTCATGGTCCGCGTCCGTGAGGGCGACAAGGAGCGGCTCCAGGCGTTCGAGGGGATGGTCATCGCCAAGCGTGGCGGCGGGATCAGTGAGACCTTCACGGTCCGCAAGATCTCGGCGGGTGTCGGGGTCGAGCGACTCTTCCCGCTGCATAGCCCCACCATCGCCTCGGTCGAGCTGGTCCGCCGGGGACGGGTGCGCCGCGCCAAGCTGTACTACCTGCGCGCGCTGAGCGGCAAGGCCGCCCGGATCCGGGAGAAGCGCGAGAGCTAGCCAATGGCCCCTCGCCCCACACTGACCCGCGAACGGGCGGTCTGGGCAGAGGAGCAACTCCTCGTCGGGGTAGACGAGGCCGGCCGTGGCCCCCTGGCTGGACCAGTGGTGGCTGCGGCC
>DASYVW010000207.1:0-10767 GCA_035936675.1 Gemmatimonadales bacterium | reverse complement strand
GAGGGCACGCTCCAGCGCGGTCCCTGGACCGGCATCGCGATCGGTGGGCTGTCCGTGGGCGAGCCGAAGCCGGTGATGCATGGCATTCTCGAGCAGCTGGAGCCCGCCCTGCCGGCGGAGATCCCCCGTTATCTTATGGGGGTCGGCTTTCCGGCCGACCTGCTGGAGGGGATCGCGCGCGGAGTCGATCTGTTCGACTGTGTCGCCGCTACCCGCAACGGCCGGCACGGAACGGCCTGGCTGCCGAATGGCCGGATCAATGTGAGGGGCGCAGGGCTGAAGGGCTCGACCGAGCCGCTCGATCCCACCTGCGATTGTGAGACCTGCACGACATATCCGCGGGGTTATCTCCGGCACCTGTTCATGGTCGAAGACATGCTCGGGTTGCGCTTGGTCTCGATTCACAATATCAGGTTCCTGGTACGCTTGGGTGAACAGGCCCGGGCGCATATCCTGAACGGCACCTTCGATGGCTGGAGCCGCCCATGGCTCAGCCGCCACTACGCCCGAGAGGACTGAGGCTCCCGTGATCCTGTCCCTGCTCACCATCGTCGCCCCACTCCAGACCAGCTCCGGCAACGGGCTCTCCATGCTGGTGCTTCAAATGGCGGGCATTGGCCTGGTGTTCTACTTCCTGATTCTCCGCCCGTCCGGTCAAGCCAGGAAGCGGCACGCAGAACTGTTGACCAAGCTCAAGAAGGGTGATGAAGTGATGACCAGCGGGGGCATCATCGGGAAGGTGAGGGACATCAAAGAAGTCGACACCAACGGCGCCAAGGAAGTGCGGGTCACGGTCGAGAGCGGGACTGCCAGCGTGGTGGTCGAGCGATCCAGAATTGTCCGGGTGGGAGACTCCACCGCGGTTGCCCCCCAGGCATGAGCCCGTTGCCACTCCACCTTCTCGGCTCGCCGATCCTCCGGCAGCATAGTGCCGAGGTGAAGATCGTGAACGAGGAAGTCCGTCGTCTGGTCGACGATCTTTTCGAGACCATGGATGCCGCACATGGTGTCGGTCTGGCCGCGAACCAGGTTGGCGTGGCCCGCCGGGTGGCGGTGGTGGATGCCGACGGGGATCGGTTTGCCATGATCGACCCCACCATCATCGAGGCCGAGGGCCGCGCCACTGCCGAGGAGGGCTGCCTCTCGATCCCTGATGTTTATGGTGAGGTTACCCGGCCCGAGCGCGTCGTGATCGAGGCGCTCGATCCCGAGGGGAATCGATATCGCAAGGAGGCGACCGGCCTGAAGGCGCGTGCGATCCAGCACGAGATCGACCACCTCGACGGCATCCTTTTCCTCGATCATCTCAGCCTGATCCGGCGGCAGATGCTTCTGGCCCGTTGGCGCCGGGAGCACAAGGACGACACAGGCTTCACCAAAGAGGTGTCGGCGGCATCAGTCCGGTCGGAGTAATGCGGATCCTTTTCTTCGGGACGCCGGCCTTCGCCGTCGAATCGCTGCGCGCGCTGACCCGCGAACGATTTACCATCGCGGGCGTCGTCACCCAGCCGGACAAGCCGCAGGGACGTTCCCGCTCGGCGCTGGTCCCTCCACCGGTCAAAGTCTTCGCTCAGGCTCAGGGGATTCCGGTACTCCAGCCGGTGCGGCCGGTGGGCGACGTATTCGCCGCCAGCCTTCGGCGCCTGGAAGCAGACCTCGGGATTGTTGTCGCCTACGGACACATTCTCCGGCCCGAAATCCTGACGATCCCACCGCAGGGCATGATCAACGTCCATGCCTCACTGCTTCCCCGCTACCGGGGCGCGGCGCCCATCCAGCACGCTATTCTCCGGGGTGAGACCGAAACGGGGATCACCATCATGCAGATGGAAGCGGGCCTGGACAGTGGGCCCACCATCCACCGGGTTGCCACCGCGATCGAGCCCGATGAGACCGCGGGGCAATTGACCGAACGGTTGGCGGAGCTGGGCGGCGGCGCCCTGATCGAGGCGCTTTCGCTCGTGTCCGGCGGTCTGGCGCGGCCTCAGCCCCAGGATCACGCGCGCGCCACTTACGCCCCAAAGGTCGACCGAGAGATGGCGCGACTGGTGTGGGAGCGAGACGCGGCCACCCTGGTGCGACAGGTTCGCGCCTTCGACCCGTCGCCCGGCGCATGGACCACATTGAATGGAGGGGTCCTGAAGCTGTTCAGCGCACGGGAGGTCCCCGGTACCGGCGAGCCGGGCGACGTGCTCGCCGCGGGCGAGCGTCTGGTGGTCGCAGCGGCCCGGGGAGCGATCGCCGTCAATGAGGTGCAGCCCGCCGGCAAGAATCGCCTGCCGGTAGAAGCATGGGTGCGCGGACGAGGGGTCGCGGCCGGCCAACGGCTGGAGTGAGGCCGCTGCCTCGGGTGCATGCCTTTACCGATGCCGATCTCGTGGCTCTCCCCGACTTCGGCATCCGCGCAGCGGCCATCGCCGCCGCGGGGGCCGCAGTCGCCCTGCATGCCCGCGCGCGGGGTGCATCCGGGGCACTGCTCTCCGCAGCCGCATTGCGGATGATGACCCTGGCACGCCCGCCGGAGGCCGCGGTGTTCGTGAACGGTCGCCCGGACATCGCGGCGGCGGTCGGGGCACAGGGCGTTCAGCTCGGCACTGGCGATCTCGCACCGGCGGATGCGAGGCGCCTGCTGCCCCGAGGCTGGATCGGCCGATCGGTGCATACCCCGGAGGAAGCGGCGATGGCGGTATCCGAAGGTGCGGACTTCCTGGTCGTAGGTAACATCTACGAGACCCTGTCTCACCCAGGCCGGCCTGCCGCCGGCTTGACCCTGGTCACCCAGACAGCAGGCCTCGGCCGCCCGGTGATTGCCATCGGTGGAATCACTCCGGAGCGTGCGGCTGAGGTGAAGGCTGCGGGCGCATACGGAGTGGCGGCGATCCGCGGGCTCTGGTTGGCCGCCGATCCCGCGGCGGCAACCCTGGCCATGCTCTGGCCCTGGACGAGCGATACATGACCGAGCTCGAGATCCTGGTAAACGGGGAGCCCCGGCGCGTACCCAGCCCCGCGACCGCGGCCGACCTGCTCCGGCATTTGGGCCTCGACGCCCGCACGGTGGTGGTCGAGCTCAACCGGCAGATCGTCCGGCGCCCCCATCTCGGCGAAACCGCTCTGGCCAATGGCGATGCGGTGGAGCTGGTGCATTTCGTTGGGGGAGGATGAGGTGGGGCAGTTATGTTTAAGCGATCCAGAATTGTCATGCTGACAGGCATATAGACCGAGGACAAGCATGACCAGCATGCTGCAGGCAACCGAACCGGTAACTGATCTCCCCCTGACCATTGGTGGCCGGAGTTTCCGTTCCCGGCTGATGGTAGGGACTGGGAAGTATCGCGACAACGGCGAAATGGCCCGGGCGATCGAGGCGTCGGGCGCCGAAATCGTCACTGTGGCTGTTCGGCGAGTAGATCTGGATCGGACCAAGGCCGACGGGATCCTCTTCCATCTCAGTCCGGATCAGTACTTCCTGCTGGCCAACACTGCCGGCTGCTACACCGCCGATGAGGCGGTGCGCTACGCCAGACTGGCCCGGGAAGCGGGGTTCAACGAGTTCGTGAAGCTTGAGGTGATCGGCGATCGTGAGACGCTGCTGCCCGACACTCAAGGCCTGTTGACCGCCACCCGCGAGCTGGCGCGCGAAGGCTTCACCGTTCTGGCGTACACCAACGATGATCTGATCACCGCGTTACGGCTGGAAGACGCCGGAGCGGCTGCGGTCATGCCGCTGGCGTCGCCGATCGGAAGCGGTCTGGGGCTCCTCAATCCTTACGGCATTCGCACCATCAAAAGCCGACTCTCCGTCCCGGTGATCGTCGATGCGGGCGTGGGGACGGCATCTGATGCCTGCCTGACCATGGAACAGGGTGTTGACGGAATCCTGATGAACACCGCGCTGGCCGAAGCCCGCCATCCGGTCGTCATGGCTGGGGCCATGCGTCTGGCGGTCGAAGCCGGTCGCTCGGCCTACCTGGCGGGCCGCATGCCTCGCCGTGAGATCGCCGTGCCGTCGAGCCCTGTGGCTGGAATGCTGGAGTAGAACACGGTCACCCTGTCTACCGGTCTCGAGTCTCGCCGCGCGGCCCTGACCATCCTCGGTCAGGTTCGAGAGGGAAAGCCGTTTGAAGTCGCGCTCGATCGGGAGGTTGGACCGCTGCCCGAGCCCGATCGCCGGCTGGCGCACGAGTTGGCCGCCGGCGTTCTGCGACAGCGGAGCACGCTCGATGCGCAGCTCGCTCCGCTCGTTCCCCGTGGCTGGACCAGCGTCGCACCCGATCTGCAGGACATCCTGAGGCTGGGCGCGTATCAGCTCACCGCGCTGCAGCGGGTGCCGGCGCATGCGGCGGTGGATACCAGCGTGTCGCTCGCCAAGGCCAGCGGAGGCCCACGCGCCGCCGGCTTCGTCAACGCGGTGTTGCGTAGGCTGACCAGATCGGAAACCCGGGTTGAAACAGGTGGCGTCCGCGATGCGGCCGTGCTCGCGGGGGAGTATTCCCACCCGCTCTGGTTGGTGCGCCGATGGCTCGGGCAGTTCGGGACCCGGGGAACCGAGGACCTGCTGCGCTGGAACAACACGCGTCCCCGACTGGCGATCCAACCGGCGCGTGGTGACCTCGAGTCGCTCCGTATTCGGTTGCAGGCCAGTGGAGTCGAAGTGGAAGCGGCGCCATACGATGCCGGTCTGGTGGTAGGGTCGAGCCGGCCTGAGCGCCTTCCCGGCTACAGCGACGGGCAATTCGTCGTGCAGAACCCGGCCCAATCACTGCTGGCGCGCTTCGCCGATCTGCCCGCCGGGGCGGCCGTGTATGACGCGTGCGCCGCTCCCGGCGGAAAGACCATCGCACTCGGCCGGTCGGTTCGAATGGTTGTTGCTGGGGATGTCAGTCCCCCTCGCGCACGCCGGCTCCAGGGGAATCTTGCCCGCGCGGGGAGCGGGCGGGAACACGTCATCGTGGCTGACAGCAGGCACCCGCCGGTCCGGCCGACGAACGCTGTGGTGATTGACGTCCCTTGTCTGGGTACCGGTACGTTTGCCCGGCACCCGGATGCGCGATGGCGAGTGACACCCGAGGCTCTGGACAGCCTGGTGCGGCTCCAGGCAGAACTGCTCGATCGGTCTGCGGCAGTGGTGGCACCCGGGGGGTTGTTGGTCTACTCGACCTGCTCGCTGGAGCCGGAGGAGAATCAGACACAGGTGGAGCGGTTTCTCCAAGCGCACCCGGAGTTCCGTCGGGAGAGTACCGACACGGTGTCTCCCGACCTGCTCTCGCCCGAGGGCGACCTGATGGTCCTGCCCCACCGGCACGGCACTGACGGTGCCTACGCGGCCCGGCTCAGACGGAACGCATGAGAGCCCGGCGACACACAGTCTCGCGCGAACCATTATTGCAGTCCGCGGCGTGGCGCGCTTTTCTCCGCGATATGGGTCTCATCGCGGGGACGTTCGTGCTGGGCTACGGCCTCTCGGCGCTGTGGCTGTCGCGAGGGTCGGTCTTCAGCAGCGATCATTCCCTGCCCCGCGTTCTCGAGCTATCCGAGGCGCAGGCCCGAATGAAGCTGACCAATCTTGGCTTCCGTCCGCGGCTGGACGCCCAGCGCACGAACGACTCGTTTCCGCAAGGCACCGTCATCTGGCAGGACCCTCCACCCGGTACCGTGCTCGAGCCCAACAGCGTGGTCCAGCTCACCGTCAGCTCGGGGCCTTCGCTGGTCGCCGTGCCCGATGTCATCGGCCTCAACGTGCCTCAGGCGGCCAAGATCCTGGCGGCAGCCGGAGTCCGGGTTGGCTCGGTGGACACTCTGCCGGGCGGGGACGAGCGCGGTGTCGTGCTCGCCACCCGGCCCACGGCGGGGGTCGGCCGGCCTCGCGGCGCGGCGATCAACCTGGTGATCAGTCGCGGGCCGGAGAGTGGCCGATGACGGGCGGGGTCCGCATCGCGCCGAGCGTCCTGAGTGCCGATATCGGCCGGCTCGGCGAGCAGGTCGAGCGAGCCGTCGCCGGCGGCGCGGACTGGCTGCACGTGGATGTGATGGATGGGCACTTCGTCCCCAACCTCACCTTCGGCGCCCCCATGGTCCGCGCGTTGAAGCGCCTGACCAGTGTGCCGCTCGACGTGCATCTCATGGTGGAGCGCCCCGAGCATTATCTCGGTGAGTTCGCCGATGCGGGTGCCAGCGTGTTCACCTTCCACCCAGAGGCCACCGTTCACGTCCAGCGTCATCTGGCGACCGCCCGGCAGCTAGGCATGCATGCCGGACTGGCATTCAATCCATCGACTCCGCTCTCGGTATTGGATGAGGTGCTGGATGACGTCGATCTGGTCTTGATCATGTCGGTGAACCCGGGATATGGCGGCCAGTCTTACATCCCCCAGTCCTCCGATAAGATCCGGCGCGCTCGCGCGCTCCTCGACCGGCGCGGCTCCTCCGCCGCCCTGTCGGTGGATGGGGGCATTACCGGAGAAACGATTGTCGAGGCATGGAGCGCGGGGGCGGACACCTTCGTCGCCGGAACCGCCGTGTTTGGGGCGCCGGATCCGGGTCACGCTGTCCGCGACTTGAAGCGGCGCTGCGCCGTTCGGGTGTAGGCACTCATGTCCAAACAATGGATAGTGGTCGGGATCGTTGTGGCCGGACTTCTCGCGGGAGCGGTGGCTCTGGCCAGGTTCGGGCCCGACGTGCAGCGGGTGGAGGTCGGGGCCCGCGCCCCGGACTTTCGCGCCGTCGATCTCGCCACTGGCGACTCGGTCTCGCTTCGCGAGCACTATCGCGGCGCTGTTACCCTGGTGAACATCTGGGCCACGTGGTGCGTCCCCTGTCGGGTTGAAATGCCGGCGATGGAAAAGGTGTATCAGTCGCTGGCCCCACGCGGGTTCAGGATCGCGGCAGTAAGCATCGATGAGGGGAACCCCGAGGACGTTCAGGCCTTCGCCCGGGAGCTGGGGCTGAGCTTCGACATTCTCCAGGATCGCAGTACCAAGGTGCAGCAGATTTACCAGACCACCGGGGTGCCCGAGAGCTTCCTGCTCAATCGCGAAGGCATCATCGTGAAACGGGTGATCGGCGCCCAGGATTGGGGCTCGGCCGTAAACCGCGCCCTGATCGAACGCCTCCTGGACGAGCCCACCTAGGTTCCGAGCGCCGCGTGACCGAGTGGATCCTGGGCATCGAGAGCTCGTGCGACGAGACCTCCGCGGCTGTTCTCCGATCGGATAGCGGCCATACCTCCCTCGCCTCGCTGGTTATCCTGTCCCAGGACGTGCACCGGATTTTTGGCGGTGTCGTGCCCGAGCTCGCCAGCCGGGCCCACGTGCAGGCCATGGGATCGGTGGTCGACCGCGCGCTCGCGGACGCGGGCATCACTCTCTCCCAGGTGGATGGAGTCGCGGTAACCGCAGGCCCCGGTCTGGTCGGCGCCCTGCTCGTCGGGGTGATGTACGGAAAGACTCTCGCGTTCAGCCTGGATCGCCCGCTCATCGGCGTCAACCATCTCGAGGGGCATCTCTTCGCGCCGACGCTCGAGGATTCGGAGCTCGAGCCACCCTTCATCGGACTGCTGGTGAGCGGAGGACACACTATGCTGCTCGACGTGCCGGCCTGGGGTGAGTACCGCCTGCTGGGCCAGACGCTGGACGATGCGGCTGGTGAGGCATTCGATAAGGTGGCGACCTTGCTTGGGCTCGGCTATCCCGGGGGAGCGGCGATCGAACGGCTGGCGCGTGAGGGGCAACCTGGCCGGTATCGGCTTCCTCGGCCGATGCTTTCCGAGCTCGAGCGGGACGGGCCCAACCGTTATGCCTTCTCGTTCAGTGGACTCAAGACGGCCGTCCTCCGCGCAGTACGGGCCGCCGAGACGGCGGACTCAGCCGGTGATGGCCTAGCCGAGGCAAAGCCCGACCTGGCCCGCGGCTTTCAGGACGCTGCGCTCGCTGTGCTGATTGCAAAAACCGCCCACGCGGTGGAGGCGACTGGATATAGCCACGCGATGATTGGCGGGGGCGTGGCCTGCAATCGGGCACTCGCCGCCGGGCTCAGGGACCGGCTGGCGGGACGGGCCAGGGTGAGCGTAGCTTCCCCGCGGCTCAACACCGACAACGCCGCTATGATCGCTGCCGCGGGGGCCTGGCGGCTCGCACGCGGCGAGCGAAGCGGCTGGGACCTGGAGCCGCGCGACGATCTCCCGCTCCCCGGCCTCGCTTTTCACTCACACGGATCCACCTCATGACTGTTTATCCGTTCATCATCCATCTGGGACCTCTCGAGATCACCGGTTACGGCCTGATGTTGATGGTCGCCTTCCTGATGGGAGGCTGGCTGATCGCACGGCAGCTGCGGGAGAACAACCTGCGGGAGGATTACGCAGCCGACATGGTGGCGGCTGCCGTCGTCGGTGGCATCATCGGAGCCAAGCTCTGGTATGTCGCGCTCACCCGCGACCCGGGCGCCCTCTTTTCGCGCGGTGGTCTGGTCTGGTACGGAGGATTCATCGGGGGCGCGCTGGGGGTCATCCTCAACGGCTGGCGCCTCCGGGTTCCACTTCGCTGGACCATGCAGCTCGCGGCCCCGGCACTTGCCGCGGCCTACGCCCTCGGCAGGGTCGGGTGTTTTCTGGTGAACGACGACTACGGACAGCCGACCAATCTTCCCTGGGGAGTCAAGTTCCCGAACGGTTCTCCACCTTCAACCGCTGCCAATCTCCACGCCTTCGGAGTCACGGTATCCCCCGGGGTAGATCCCTCGACGGTGATGACCGTGCATCCGACTCAGCTCTATGAGGTGGCGGCGATGCTCGTCGCCTTTGCCGTGTTGTGGGTGCTGCGGAAGAAAGGCCGCCCGGTAGGCTGGCTCTTCGGCGTGTACCTCGTGTTTGCGGGGATCGAGCGGTTCCTGGTCGAGATCGTGCGGGCCAAGGACGACCGCCTCCTGGGACCGTTCACGGTCGCCCAGCTCGCCAGCGTGATTCTCGTGGCCCTTGGAGCCCTGCTGATGGCGATGTGGCGTCGGGGTCCCAGTCCCGCGCCGGGAAGCTATCTCGAGACTGGCAGCAGGACCCCAGCGTCAAAGAGATAGACGGTTGCCCCAAGTTCGCGCCACTGAAGAGGTTACGAGATTAGCCGCCGGCGCTGCACAACCTCTATACAGCGCCAAGCAGTATCCAGGGGGCCTCACAGATGGCCTTTTCTCTTATGTACCAACGATTTAACGAAAAATTGCAGCATGGCACCAAACCTGCCATAGAGAGACCCGGGAAGTCGAACCGACTTCAACCGGAAAAGTGGTAGGTCGAAGAAGGGTGGAGCAGGCACTTCGGCCTGTCTCCGTAAACTCAGGGGGCGATCTACCACTCTTTACGCGAACGGCCCGTCAGTGACGGGCCGTTTGCATTTTCTGTCGGCGACGCCTATCCAAGCAGATCGCGTTCAGCCACGAGCACGCCGTCGGTATCGGCGTAGATGAAACGCCCGGGAGCGAAGGTGACCCCGGCGAAGCTCAACGTGCCTCCGCGCTCGCCGGCACCGTTCTTCCCGCCTCGCATAGGCACCGCATTGAGCGCCCGTATCCCCACCCGAAGCTGCCGGATCTCGACCGAGTCACGGACGCAGCCGTTGACGATCACGCCGGACCAGCCATTGCTCTGCGCCAGACCGGCAAGCCGTCCGCCCACCAGGGCGCACCTCAGCGAGCCGCCACCGTCCACCACCAGCACCCTGCCCCGCCCCGGCGTCTCCAGAGTCTCACGGACGAGCGTGTTGTCCTCATGCACCCGGAGCGTCTCGATCGGCCCGGCGAACTTCTCGACTCCACCGTACTCGCGAAATAGGGGTTGCGCGACCTGCACCAGGCCAGGGAACGCATCACAGAGATCGGCGGTAGTGAACTCCACCTACTGATTCCGCGTTCGGGACTCTGGCGCCTCGGTCAGGTTCGTCTTCATTCGCTCGACCTCGGCACGCATCTCTCCCAGGTCCGCTTCCATCCGCTCCAACGAGCGGAGTAGCTCGAGGCTGGCTTCCTGGGGAACCGGCGTCGGGATCGATGTCGGCGCAGCCTTCCGCTGGCGGGGCTCTGGAAAGAGCGGCCCAGACCTGAGCCGTCGGGGAGCGAGAACGAACGTCCACACCAGAGCCACCAGGAGAAGCACGATCAGGATGCCCTGGACCAGAAGCGACTCCACCGTCGGGTAGATGCCGAGGGCCGGTAGCCGTGGGGCGCTGGGAAGAATGGTGGTGGGAATGAAGCCCCCTTCCTGGAGCTCGGCCACACCCTTTCCGGCAAAGACGAACGCCATGTAGTATAGAAAGGCGCTGGTCACCCCGAAGAACGGCTTGAGCGGAAGCCGCAGGCCGAACCGGTTGATGGCAATGTAGACACCAACCATGACGACCGAGCCGACGAGAATGCCGCCCAGGATAGGCATCGTCCCGCCGCCCTGTCCTCCGGTCAGAAAGAGCGCCTTGTAGAAGAGGACCGTCTCGAAGCCCTCGCGGTAGACCGCCAGAAAGGCGGCGGTGGCGAGGGCCAGGCCGGACCCGCTGGTCAGCGCATCCTGCACTTTGCTCTTGACGAAGTGGTTCCACTTGACCACTTCCATCTTGGAGAGAAGCCAGTAGCTGACGTAGAAGAGCACCACGGTGGCGACCAGCATCGTGAGCCCCTCGAGGGCGTCTCGTTTGGAGGGGCTGAACTGAAAAACGGTCTCCAGGGCAAAGGCCGTGAGAAGGCTTGCGGCCACCGCCGCGCCAACCCCGATGTTGATGTCCCGCTTCCGCT
>DASYVW010000206.1:0-1949 GCA_035936675.1 Gemmatimonadales bacterium | reverse complement strand
ACCGCTGTCATTCTGAGCGAGGCGAAGGATCTAGTGAGGCGCATCGAAAATGGCCTTGTCCCGATTACGTGTCTGATCGAGTCCCTGGATGCGGTCCACCCCGACAGCCTGGGTAAAGATCGCCCCGTCGATGTTGGCTTTCGCCAGCTTGGCTCCGGTGAGGTCCGCCCGGGTCAGATCGGTCTGAATCAGGTCGGCGTTCATCAGATTGGTGCCGGCCAGCTTGGCATTGGTCAGGTTCGCGTGCGACAAGTCCGCCTTGAACAGGTTGGCATCGGACAGGTCGGCTCCGCTCAGATCGGCCCCAACGAACGTGGCCCGCATGACGCCCATCGATTGGTTCCCGGGATCGGCGCCGGCATTCGCCCGCCGAAGATTGGCTCCGCTCAAGTTGGCGGCTCGCAGGTAGCCGATGATGCGGGTCCCCGCTAGGTTGGCGTTGCTCAGGTCGGCCGATTCGATGATGGTTGCAAAGAGGCTGGCGCCCTCGAGGTTGGCGCGCTGCAGCTTGGCTCGCCGCAGCACGCTTCCGTCCAGGTTGGCCTTGGACAGGTCGGCGTCGGTCAACACCGCATCGGTCAGGTCGGCGGTAAAGAGGTTCGCTCCGATCAGCTTGGTTCCGGTCAGTCGGGCACCGGCAAGATTGGCGCGCTTGAAGTCCACCCCACTCAGGTCCAGTCCGCTCAGGTTGGCCTTTCGCAGGTCGGGAGCGGTGTCCTCCGTCGCCGCCGCCAGCTTCGCCTTGAGCTCAGCGGGGCTCATGCGGGTCGTCGGTGTATCGACCTCACTCGCCGCGTTGGCAGCCTTGACGATCCGCCGCGCGAGCGAATGCGCGCCGCCTTTGGCAATATCTTCGGCGATTCCCTTCAGCTCGAACTCATCGTCGAGAAGACGCCGCCCGCTCGCGACATCCGTCAACTGACCCGACAGGAACCAGATGAGGTTGCTGGTCTTGCTCAGCATCGAGGTCACCATCCAGTCCGCCCCAGCTTTCTTGCTCACCTGGCGCCGGCACTCCAGAGTGACGCAGTCGACACCACCCATCTCTGCCCGCGCGGTACCTTGGGCAAGGCCGGCGGAATCGAGGATCTGGAAGCCTCCGGAGCGTTCGAGGTCTGCCCGTAGAATGCTGTCGGTCATCACGGCGACCAACGGATCGCGTTGGTCTAGCGAATTGGCCCCCTTACCGTAGAACGCGACGTCAAAGAGGGCCAGCCGCGCTTTGGGTCGGACTGTCTGGGCGGAAGCGGTCGAGGCAAACGCAACTAATCCAAGCAGGCTGATCAGGTATGACCGCATCGCTTCTAGGCTCCTGGCTTCACGGCGGGCCGCCCGGGCGCAATCTTGGCATCGCTCCGGCCCTTCACGTACAGGTAGATCTTCTCGATCGTCGGGAGCTCCATACCAAGCGCGCACCAGGACGGCATCCCTTTCGGGGGCCGGCCGGCACAAACGGTCTGGATGAAGAGCTCCTTGGTATTGATGGGCCCGGTCGGCTTGAGGGACAGGATGAGGTGCGGCGCGATCGTGGTTCCCTGAACGTCCTCTCCGTGGCAACGCGCGCAGTTCAGGTTGAACTGCTTCCAGCCGTCATAGACGTCCTGAGGGACCGTATCCCGCGGGGCTTGGTGATACGCGTCCCGGAGTTCCTGGGCACGGGCCACCGTTGTCAATGAACCGAGGGCCAGGAAGAGGCCGACCAGACTCCTGCAACGCAGAACGATCGAGGTGGGCGTGCGCATGCTGGCGGTGCGATCCTTTCGTACGGAGCGGGGTTGGGAACGTGTTGCTCGGGTGAAGGGAGTGCTATCGGCTCGTGGCTCGCCCCGAATCGGCCGGGACCTTGGCCGGGGAGGCCCCCGGGGCCTTCGCCTTATCTTTCTTTCCGCTATCGGCCTTGATCGGGAAAACCGGCACCCCGTACTCCTTCAGTATGGCCTGGATCTCGG
>DASYVW010000205.1:0-4141 GCA_035936675.1 Gemmatimonadales bacterium | reverse complement strand
CGCGACAACCTGGGCCCGCTCGAAGTGCGCCTCGATCTTCCGGTATACCTCCGCCGGCACCCTGAACGGCGAGACGGCTAATGCGCGGCCGAACTCCATCACGGCCGTCTCCCGCTCGTCCAGCTTCAGCCGATCCGGGTTGTCTCCCGTCTGGATCAGCATCCGCCGGAAGAAGGTCGAGCAGATTAAGCAATCCGTTTCCGCTGAGATCGCATGGGCGAACAACGTCGTGAGCCGCTCACCGAGAAATGGCTGGACCGTGTCGCGCAGCGGGTACCACTCCATGAGAGCGCGGAAAGCGGGAAGCGAGTGAAGCAGCGTCCGTTTCATGTTGGTCATGCGAGCGTGATTCCGGACGTGGGCTTCCGCCGCGGCCCGGGCCTCGGGCGGCGCGGCGTCGTTGTCGAGGGGCGGAATCCGAGGCATGGCTGGAGGGCTCCGTGCAAGTGGGCGACGATCGAGTCAATCTAGGCTGGAATTCCGAAGGGGAGAAGAAGTCGCGGCGGTGACCCCCTTAAAGGACACGTCGAGAGGCTACGTGGCGCTTTAGATACCACTTCCCGCGAGCAGTCGTGAGGTCGTCGTACACGACCTTGCCTGCACCCGCACTCGAATGGAGCATCCGATTGTTACCCACGTAGATCGCCACGTGATCGATTCGCACGCCCTTGCTGGAAAACAACATCAGATCGCCTGGCTTCAGGGCGTCGATCCGGGCCGCCAAGGCGTATCCTGCGGTGGCGTGCTGGCGAGAGGTGCGAGGGAGATCGACGCCGTTGCGGCCGAAGACATACTGGACGAAACCCGAGCAATCGAAACCGGTGGCCGGGGTGCCGCCGCCGTAGCGGTAGGGGGTTCCCAGATAGCGGCCGGCCGTGGCCAGAACGCGGGCGGCACTCGCACTGGTTGCCCGGGGAAGCCGCGCGGCCGGAGTGTGGCGGGGGCCCCGCGGTGTCGCACGGACGGTGACTCCGCGTCCACCGAGAGTGGCGACTACAGCAATGGGACCGAGGGTGGTACCTACTCGAATCTGCGCTGACAACACGCTCGGGACCCCCGCCAGGAGCGGCAGAGCACAAGCGATGAGCTTCATCGTGCCTCACTCACTAATGACCGAGGCACCCAATGCAGGAGATATGCCAAGATCCTCCAGCAGCAGACCAGCCTCGGTTATAAAGAGATGCCCTTGAGCGCGGTACCCACCCCTTTGCTCGGCATGCGTCAGCACCAGGCGATGCTTGGCTCGGGTCATCCCCACATACAGCAGGCGGCGGGCCTCCTCAATTTCGTCGTTCCGGTCCTCCTGGATCGCGCGCCAACCCGGAAGGAGCTGGTTCTCGACCCCCACGATGTACACTCGGGAGAATTCCAGACCCTTGGTCGAGTGGAGTGTCAGCAGATTCAGACGGTTGGGATCGGTTTCAGCCCCTTCGCTGCTCGAGAGCGCCACCCGGCACAACATGTCGTCGATGTGCTCCGTCACGGTTTCCCCAGCACTCGCCTGTATCAGCACTCGAAGGCGCTCAACGGACTCCGGGTAGCGCTCGTTTACCGGCCGGTCGGCGCGTAAGCGCTCCATCAGAGCGCGTCCCCCCAGCCGCTCGATCACCTCTTCCAGGCCGAGCGCTCCCTCCACCCCGGCGGCCAACTCGGCGGCATAGATGTCGAGGCAGTCGCTATAGCGGCCCAGAGTGAAAGGCCGGGTAATCTCCCGGAACAGGGCCGCTTCTTTGGAAGAGGAGGATTGCTGATCCACTGCCAGTGCCAGGCCGAGCTGATCCAGCAGGTGGACCAGGGCGACCGTCCGGGCGCGACGCATCCTCAGCTCGTTAAGCTTGGGCACGACTGCGGCAAGCACGACCGCATCGTCAAGCGCATGATGCTCCCTCCCGGCCGCGATGTTGTACCTCTCGGCGAGATACTTGAGCTTGGCGCTGCCATCGACCACGGCGCGTGCAAGTGGGAGAGTGTCGTAGAAAACGAGATCGTCGAACCCCTCGAGGCCACCGCAGGCGCGCCGCAGGACTGGAACATCGAATTCCTGCCCGTTGTGGGCGACGACGAGGTCGGTCCCCACGAACTCGCGGAATCGCCGCCACACATCAGACATCGGAGGCGCGCCGACTAGGTCCCGATCGGTGTAGCCATGTACCTCCGTGGCCTGCGCCGAGATGGGACGCGTGCACGACACCAGGGATTGGAACCGATCTACCACGACGTTGTCCCGAACCCGTACCGCGGCAATGTCGATGATCTGGGAAGATTCGAAATCGAAGTCGCTGGTCTCGATGTCGAAGGCGACGAAATCGTCGAAGTCGGCCTTCAGGTTGCGGGTATGAACCAGTTGAAGCGCCTTAAACAGCCGAAGTGGCAATCCTCCGTCGGGGCCTTGGCCTGGTCGAAGTACCACGTCATCGGCGGCGGGAACCTCATCCGGGCCGAGCCGCTGCGCGTTGGTTATCCCGGCCCCTCGGAGCATGGCCATCAGAGGGATCTCCACGCCGCCGCTCGGCTCGACCCAGACTCGGCCTCTCGAGGCGACGCACTGCGTCAAACGCTTCGCTAGGGCAACGGCACCCGGGTAGAGCGACGGCTCGCTCAGGTCGTGGTGGTACTCCTCCAGGGGATTGCGTCCGGCACCGATGGGACGCGCGAGCAGCTCATCCACCAGGCCGGAGAGCGATTGGTGAGATCGGCCCATCCCCCTCAGATTCTCTAAGTGATAGATCAAACGCCACACGCGCCTGCGGTCGGCGTCGCCCTTGGGGCGTTGACTGGCAAAGACACGGAGATTGGCGAGGAAGTCCCTCTCTCGGGACGAAGCCTTTCGAACCTCCTGGCGCACGGCGGCGTTGAGGGCAAGCGCAGCCAACGCCCCGAGCAGAATTGGGTCATCGGGTGAGCGGATGACTCGCAAGGAGGCGATAACCCAGCCGACAACCTTGTCGTCCGCCAGGGCCTGACCCCGCGCCATCCGGCACGGAATCCCCGCGCAAATCAGCCGCCTCTCGAAATCTCGGCCCATCCAGCGGTAACGGTAGAGGATGGCATAGTCCCCCCAGCCGGTCTGTGCCGTGGCGCGATCGCTCAAAATGTCCCTGATGAGCCAACCGGCCTCGGCCTCCTCGTTATCGAACCCGCAGGCCACGACGTCGAAGGGTGACTTCAGAGTGGTGTCGATCTGCTTTTCGAACAGCACGGGGTTGCAGGCGATCAGGCGCCGGGCGGATTCCAGAATCTGAACCGAGCATCTGCGGTTTTCATCGAGGACGATCGGTCCGCCCAGATTGAAGTCCTCGCAAAATCGGCCCATGATGCCCGGGTCGGCGCCGGTCCAGGAGAAGATGGATTGCTCGTCGTCTCCCACGCCGAAGAGGCAGCGATGCTTGTCGGCCAGCCGGCGGACGATGCCGTACTGCGTCGGGCTCAGATCCTGGAACTCATCCACCAGCACGTGGTCCCAGCGGGAGCGCAGCTCGGCGGCCGCGTTTTCATCGGTGCGGAGAAGTTTCTCCGTCAGGGTGATGAGATCATCGAAGTCCGCCAGATTTCGTGACCGCAGAGCCTCCTGGTATTGCCCAAAGAACGTCATGCCGCGGTCGCTCAGGACCTTGCCCTGCAGCCGGTAGAGACTGAATTGCGCTAGGGCCTGGGAGCATCGCTTGGCGGGGATCCGCAGACGTCGTAGCACCTGCTCCTGGTACTCGCGGTCCGCCACCCCGAAGCCCGGACGGAGGCCGCACCGCTCGGCGTAGTCGCGAAGGATCATGAGGCAGGTCGAGTGCAGCGTGCCCCGAGTGACCTCCGCGGCGGTGATGCCGCGGGTATCGTGTAGACGGGTGGCAATCTCCTCGGCGGCCTTGTTGGTGAAGGTCACCGCGAGTACCCGGCGCGGGGCCAGCCCCATCCGGCCGATGAGATGGTTGATCCGGCCGATCAGACAGAACGTCTTCCCCGCGCCGGGGCCGGCGATGACCAGCACCGGGCCCAGAGGAGCCTCGATGGCCCTGCGTTGCTGGAGGGTAGGCTCGGAGCTCATGCACCGACTCGGCCGAGCACATGAGAGCGGGCCCATTCCACCGTCGTGTCGACCAACTCTCCCATGACCTCGGTCGGAGTGCGGCCGGAGCGCTTGGGCACT
>DASYVW010000204.1:0-3417 GCA_035936675.1 Gemmatimonadales bacterium | reverse complement strand
CAGGGCGTGTCGCCGTACGACTACATGGCCACGCGCACCACGGGCGCGCAGAAGCTGCAGGCGCTGGCCGCCGCGGTCGACCGGCTCGCGCGCGACTTCGGGCAGTGGCGCACGCCGTGGGGCGAGATCAACCGGTTCCAGCGGCTCACCGGAGACATCATCCAGCCGTTCGCCGACTCCGGGCCCAGCATCCCGGTGCCGTTCACCTCGGCGCGCTGGGGCTCGCTGGCCTCGTTCGGGGCGCGGACTTATCCGGGGACGAAGCGGATGTACGGTACCAGCGGGAACAGCTTCGTGGCGGTGGTGGAGTTCGGGAAGGACAGCGTCCGGGCGAAGGCGGTGACGGCGGGTGGAGAGAGCGGCGACTCCAGGTCGCGCCACTTCAATGATCAGGCGGAGCGGTACGCAACCGGCGAGCTCCGCGACGTGTACTTCTATCCGGGCCAGCTCAAGGGCCACACGGAACGGAAGTACCATCCCGGGCTCGAAATGAAGCTGCGGAAACCTTGAGCCCGGGCCCGGCGTAAGGCTCCCGTTCCTTTCGATCCCGACTCAACCCTTCGGAGGCTGCGTGGGACCCTCTGCCCTGTTGATCCCCCTGATGCTGTTCGGAACCCACGACGCTCCCCGGTCCGGCGAAGAGCTGGTGCGCCAGATGCACGACCGGTATGCGGGGAAGTGGTATCACAATCTCACCTTCGTGCAGACCACCACCTTTCCCGACCGGCCGGCGGAGACCTGGTACGAGGCGGGGAGCATTCCGGGCAAGCTCCGAATCGACATCGCGCCGCTCGACAGCATGAACGCATTCATGTACGTCGGCGACTCGGCCATCGTGTTCCAGGGCGGCAAGCGGGTCTCGGCGCGCCAGGACCGAAATCTCCTCTTGACGCTCGGCTTCGACGTGTATGGCCAGCCGATCGAGACGACTATCGCGCAGCTCAAGGCCCAGTCGGTTGACCTGAGCAAGATTCGGGAGGACAGCTGGAAGGGCACCAAGGTCTGGGTGGTCGGGGCGGACAAGGGCGACACGACAACGAACCAATTCTGGATCGAGCAGAAGAGACTGCTCTTCGTCCGGCTGATCGAGTCGCACCCCCCCAAGATCCTCGACATTACTTTCGAAAACTACCAGCCGCTCGCGAAGGCGTGGGTCGCGCCGAGGTGCGTGATCAAGGTCAACGGGAAGGAAGTACAGCGCGAGGAGTACAGAGACATCCGGGCCGACGTGAAGCTCCAGCCGGACCTGTACGACCCGGAGACCTACCACCGGGCCGCCTGGATCGAGGCCTAGGGCCGGCGATTGATCGGTGAGACATCAGTGCCCCTCTTGGGCCGCTCGTTGCGGGAAGACCAGAATGCAGGTCGCGATGAAGAGGAACAGGATCGCCGAAGCCCAATAGCGACTCAGTGCCAGCCCGCCCGCACTGACCGGCTTATCCAGGAAATCGCCGACCACGGCGCCGAGTGGCCGCGTCAGAACGAATGCCGTCCAGAACAGCAGGGTGTGAGAGATCCGGGTCCACTTGTAGGCAGCGACAACCAGCACCAGCAACCCGCCGAATATGATGGCCGCACCGACGTAGCCCAGGCCGGCGGTATCGGCCGTCCAATCGCCCAGTGCGGTCCCCAGGGTCTGGGAGAACGTGATCGTCAGCCAATAGAACAGCTCGGCCTTGGGCGTGCTCACCGTCTCGACTGAAATCGAGCCGAGCGTTCGATACCAAGTGAACAGGGAGATCAGGAGCAGGGTAAAGAGGATTGCCGTTCCGCCGGCGTAGCCGACACCCAGCGAGCGATCGGCAAAGTCGGCCAGAGTCGTACCCACGCTCGTGGAGGCAATGATCGTTGCCCAGTACAGGGCCGGATGAAACTGCTTTGCCCTGATCTGCAGGATCACACAGCCCACGAAGATCGCCGCGAATATCCCGGTGCCGACCAGGTAGCCCAGCTTCATCGACATCGAGACCGCATCGCCGCCGGTCTCACCCAGCGTGGTGGCGGCGATCTTGATGATCCAGAAGAGGAGGGTGACCTCTGGGACCTTGCTCGTGGCCGGTTTGCTCGTGGTGTTCAAGTCCTCCTCCTCTGCACCAATCAGGGACAGCCGCATCCACGGCCTTCGATGGTACCGCTGCCCTGATCGGGGAGGAAGAGGGATAGCCTGCCCCGAGCGCGGCGAGGGGGCGGTAAGGCGGTAGGCTAGCAAGACGAAGGGGCTAAAGCTGATTCGAGCTTCGGCCCCTTCACTGCGTTCAGGGTGACACCAACCACTACATGGCCGCTCAGGGTGACAACGTACCGCCTTACCGCCTTACCGCCCTACCGCCTTACCGCCTACGCGGCAGACTTCTCTCCCTCACCGGCGGGCGGCGGCGCCGGCCACGCGACGTCCCTGGCGCTCTTCCACGCCGCGAGCGACTCGGCGTCCTTCCGGAAGTGGAACCGGTTCAGCGCATCGAGCTGCCGGACGATCAGCATGATCTCGCTGGTCACCGCCTCCAGCTCGGCCCGGGCGCCGACGTGGGCCGCTCGTCCCATGTGCTTCTCGTTCAGGGCCCGCTCGAAGTTATCCAGCGCGGCTCCGAGATCGGTGAGGAAGTTCTCGGGCATCCCGTATCGCGCCAGCAGCTCCTTGTGGGCGGAGCCGGTATCGGCAGCCACCCGGGCGCGGGTGAGGAAGACCTGGTGGCTGAGCTGCACCCGAGGCCGAGCGATGGCAACAGCAAGCTCGGGCTCCTCTCGCGCCGCGGGTCCCGCGAGTCCCGCCAGAAGTGCGACGGTCTCCTGAATCTCCTGGCGCAACTGCTCCTTGTTGACGACGGCCCCGGCGACGGCGAGCCGTCCGGCGACTTCCTGCTTGGCCAGCGCTTCGGCGCGGGCCAGGCGTTCCTCGAGCCGCGCGACGGCGTCGGTGTGGCCGGGGTTCTGGCCTCCGTGCGTCCGGCAGAAATCGCGGACGCGCCCAGCCATGTCGAGCTTACGACGAATGTCGAAGTTCATACGGCGCTCCTCTCGCTGTTAAGCGAGTGTGTGGGACTACCGAACTACGGTGGACGATGGACGCAGAGGCGACGATTGTGCCACTCCTTGCATGGACCGGTTTGTTTATCAAAACCGGACCAGGTGCGACCGCCATGCGCGACTGGTTGGTCCGCTGCTTCAAGTGATGCTAAGCGTCAAATCATTATTTCACTTCGCGAAAGGCGATCAGGGGAGCAGAAGTCAGGTCGATCGGACTAAGTAGATGGGTGACGAATGCGGCCGACTATCAGTCTTTAGGAAATCCGCGGATGTACCACAGAGGGACCAGGTGTCCTCCGCTTTGGACACACCGGAGGTTCGCTATATAAAGGAGAAGCTCGTTGGCCGACTCCCATCCAGAGGTGAGCGATGTCGGAGTGGGCATGAGTGAGG